>JBFMBA010000239.1:0-2715 GCA_040755475.1 Thermodesulfobacteriota bacterium | reverse complement strand
TGAGCATCAGATTCCAGAAGATCTGCCTGATTTCGGTCTTGTTGGCCCGTATGGCGAGGGGCTTGTCTGATAACCGCAGGATGATCGTGAGACCTTCGTGCCAGTCGGCGACACACCGCAGCGACTCGGAGATATCGCCGATCGTTTCCCTGATGTCGAGCTCCTCCTCGGCGCCCATCGCGGGTCTGGCCATCCACAGAAAGTCTTTCAGAAATCCTTCCAGGTGGTCCTTCCCCCTGAGGATGATCTGCATCAGTCGGGTGTTGGTTTCATTCTGCGCGACCTCTCCCTTGAGCATCTGAATCGAACCGCTGATCGCGGCAAGCGGGTTGCGGATCTCATGCGCCAGGTTGGCGGCCATCTCGCCGATGAAGGCGAGCCGCCGGCTCTTTTCCAGCGATTCCCTCATTTCCGTGATTGCCGTCAGATCCTGAAAAATTACGATGTGACCGATCATCACCCCCTCTGCATCCCTGAGCGGCGACACGGACCCGCCGAGTACCATCCTGTCTCCCTGTTTCCCGGTAAAATCCATTTCAAAATGCCTCTTCGCCATCGAGCCACGCTCATGGTCTGCCCGCAGCGCCTCGAGGGGGGGAATTTCCGGAAAATACTCCGATAATTGGCGGTTTTCAATGTCATGAAACGTCAAGCCGGTGATCGCGGCAGCCGCGCGGTTGAAGGATTTGATCCGTCCGCCCAGATCGACGGTGAGAATCCCGTTGTCCACCGATTCGATGATGCTGCGGTGCAGCAGATCGAGCTGATCGAAGGCGCTCTGCCGCTCGGCAAGGAGAGTCCGTATCCTGCGCTCCTGCTCCACGACGAAGCTCGCCAGGAAGGCGACCACGTAGAAGGACAGGATATGGATGACGATCCTGGCGTACAGAACGCCGATGCCGATCCGGTACCCCTGTACCGCTTCCCTGAACAAATGGGGATCAAGCACCCTGTAGAATTCGAGATGGGCCAACAGGGCGTATGATAGGCCGGTGGCCGATGCGATGATCAGACCGCCCCTCCTGCCCAGAAAAAGGACCGAATAGATGATCACCAGCGGGTAGAAGGTGGAGTAGTTGCTGTTGGTGCCGCCGGTGGCGTACACCAGGACCGTGATCAGCAGGATATCGCCCAGGCTCTGGATGTAAATGTTCAGGGGGATGCTGCCGACGCGCCTCGGCAGTATCAGAAAAAAAATGGACAGGATGTATGCCAGAAGGATCGTCCGGAAAAGCAGCGACGACGATATCTCCGGGAATGATTCCGTCCCCTTGAGTTCAAGGAATGCGGTCAGGGCCAGCAGGAGGGAGATGATGACCACCCTGGAGAACATCAACCAGCGCAGCCTCGACGTGATATCACCCGCCGCCTTCTCCCGCTTTGCTGTGTTCGGCATAAGACCCGGCCAGCCCCGCAAGGGTGAGTTTCTTCCCCGTGGTGAGCGCCTTCCCCGGCCCGGCATCATCGGCGGGGCCGAGCGACACACCCATCGTTCCGTTGTGTACCCTGACGCTTTCGGTCCCCGGACGGGGACCTTGCCATCCCGGCCGTACGCTACTGTCACTTCGGCAAAAAGTCAACCGCCTTCGGGCATCCATTGACAGACACGCGTTTTTTTCCTATACATCGGGCGTTGACCGCTGCTTTCGGTCGCCGACGCAACTGTAACGGTGGCAGGGATGTCCAGGCCGATCATTCCCCCGCTGTTGGCCCTGATGGCGGGAATCACCTGCAGCAGCCTCTTGACGATACCCGACCTGCCGGTTCAGGCCTTCCTCGCTTTCGTTCTGCTGATCCTCCTTGTCCGGATGAAAGGGGGGCGGCGAATCCTTTCCCCCTGTCTGCTTCTCTCCTTTTTTCTCGCGGGCATACTGGCGATGAACAGGGATCTTCACCCTTACCGGGGCGGGGATCACATTATCAATTTTGTCGGGAATGAAAAAATAAATATTGAAGGAATGATATACGATAATCCTGAAGTAATGCATGATAGAATGGCCTTTGTCCTTTCGGTATCCAGGGTGCTCAGGGAAGGCGTTTATGCCCCCGCCTCGGGACGACTGCTGGTGAGCATGCGGGAACCGGATGTTCTTCGTTACGGCGACGTGGTCCGGATCACGACCCGGCTCAGGCTTCCCCACAGTTTCCAGAACCCGGGCGGATTCGATTATGAAAGACATCTCCGGTTCAGGGGAATTCTCGTACGGGGGTTCGTCAACGACCCCACGGGGCTGGTGATCCTCCGCCGCGACAAGGGGAATCCGCTGAGGGCCGCGCTGGAGGGTTTTCGCAGCCGTCTGCGGCAGTCGATCCTGAAGACCGCGCCGGCCACCGAAGGGTCGATCATCCGGGCGATGCTCCTGGGGGACCAGAAGGGCATACCGAAAGAGACGATGGATCTGTTCAACCGGACGGGCACGACCCATATCATCGCCATCTCCGGATTCAACATCGGCATCGTGGCGGTCTTTTCGCTCTTTGTGGTGCGGCTTTTTCTGAAGTCCTCGGAATACCTGCTCCTTCGCTGGAACCTCCACGTGATCCCGATGGTTTCCGCCATCGTTGTGGTCGGCCTGTATACCCTCATTGCCGGTTCGGGGATTTCGGTCGTCCGGGCATCCATCATGGTGGTTCTGTTCATGGTGGCCATCCTGATCAACCGGGAGCGGGATCTCTACAACACGCTTGCCCTGGCGGCTTTTCTCATTCTGATCG
>JBFMBA010000238.1:0-2606 GCA_040755475.1 Thermodesulfobacteriota bacterium | reverse complement strand
AAATGTCCAGCGCGCGGAGGGATCCGGTTTCCCGATCACGCATTTGAAACGGAGCGAGGAGGCGCAGGGTCGAAAAATGTCCAGCGCGCGCAGGGATTCGGTTTCCCGATTACGCATTTCAAACAAAGCGAGCAGGAGCAGGGTCGAGAAATGTCCGGCGCGCGGAGGGATTCGGTTTCCCGACCACGCAAATCCATCGGACCATTTGCTCAGGTGAGTTCGAAGGCGTCGCGTATCAATTCGATCCTGGCCTCCCCGGGCAGCAGCATGACCGCCACCACGTCGAACCGCGCCGGCGTTCCGAAAAGGCGCTTTTCGGCAAGGTAGTGCATGGCGATCCTGGATATTTTTTTCTGCTTCTGCATTCCCACGGCCAGCTCGGGGGGGCCGTACGCCGCCGAACGGCGGCTCTTGACCTCGGCAAACACCAGGATGTCACCCTCCCAGGCGACAATGTCGATCTCGCCGAGGCGGCACCGGTAATTGCGCTCGACGATGCGGTAGCCGGCCCCGGCAAGATGGGCGGCCGCCAGTTCCTCGCCCCTTTGACCCGTGCGTTTGCCTGCGATCGACATGACCGATGTGCACGCCTGTCTGTTTTATTTTTCAGGAACTGCTCAGCTTCAAAAAGGGATCCCGGAGGCGCATGGGAGAGCGTGCGGAGGGATCGCGGTGCGTGACGTTCTCCCCTTCATTGCCGTGCATCGATTCCGGCAACACGGAAGGAACGGCGGTGAATCTCGCAGCGGCCGTATTTGACCATCGCCTCCCGATGCTCCCGCGTGGCGTATCCCTTGTTGCGAAGGAAATTGTATTCGGGAAACTGCCGGTGGTACAGGTCCATGATCCGGTCCCGGGCCACCTTTGCCACGATGGACGCCGACGCCACGGAGATGCTCCGTCCGTCGCCGCCGATGACCGTTTCCTGGGGCGTGTCTGTGGATATCCGGCTTATGCCGTCGATGAGCAGATAGTCGGGCCTGGGGAGAAGGCGGAGGACCGCATCGGCCATGGCAACGAGCGTGGCCTGGAGAATGTTGACCCTGTCGATGACCTGCGCCTCGACCACACCGATACCGACGGCAACCGCGTCCCGCTGGATGACCTCCAGGAGCTCCTCCCTCTGCTTCCGGGAGAGCTTCTTGGAGTCCCTGATCCGGCTGTTCCCGTAGCCGGGCGGCAGGATGACGGCGGCGGCGACCACCGGACCCGCCAGCGGCCCACGGCCGGCTTCGTCTATTCCGGCGATGTTCCGATAGCCCCTGGCGCGGGCGGCACGCTCAAAACCGCCCATATCCCGGTCTGCCCCCATACCCTCGCCTTCACCCTCCGGTCCGCGGCGGCGATGACCGCCGCAAACCCGGCCGAAAGGAAGCCGGGACCGTAACGCGGTTTGGCAAACGGATCCCGGAAGCGCGCATTGGAGATTTTTTACGGAGGCGCAGGGTCGAAAAAGGTCCAGCGCGCGGAGGGATCACGATTTTCAAGGGTCGCGATCCTACCTGACGGCTTCCCTGCCCCGGGCCTCTTTGATGCGGGCCTGCTTGCCCCTGAGGCTGCGCAGATAATACAGGCGGGAGCGCCTGACCTTCCCGCGGGTGATGAGCTCGATCCGGTCGATCACCGGTGAGTGAAGCGGAAAGGTTCTTTCCACGCCCACCCCGTAGGAGATTTTCCGGACGGTGAAATTCGACCGGACATCTCCCCGCCTGCGGCGGATGACGACCCCCTCGAAGGCCTGGATCCGCTGCTTCTGGCCTTCCACGATACGGACAAAGACCTTCACGGTATCTCCCGTCCGGAAATCGGGGATATCTCCCCTCATCTGTTCCTTTTCCAGCATTTCCATCACATTCATCGCATTGCTCTCCTTCTGCATCCGGTATGGGATGTTGTATTTATTCGCACGCGAGCCACTGCTTTTCCTGCTCGCTCAAGGCCCCTCCGGCCAGGAGGTCCGGCCTTCGCTTCTTTGTCCGCAGGATCGATTCCCTGCGCCGCCATATCTCGATTTCCCTGTGGTTCCCCGACAGGAGCACGTCGGGGACCTTCCAGCCCCGGTATTCCGCCGGCCTCGTATAGTGGGGATACTCCAGCAGCCCCATGGAAAAAGAGTCCGCTCCGGCCGATTCGCTGTTGCCGAGCACCCCGGGGACCAGCCGGGAGACGGCATCCACAACCACCATGGCCGAGAGCTCGCCCCCCGTCAGGATATAGTCGCCGATGGAAATCTCGCGGTTGACGAGCTTCGTCCGTACCCGCTCGTCGACCCCTTCGTAATGCCCGCAGATGAGCACAATCTGGGGATGTGCGGCCAGCGCCTCCGCCGTTTTCTGGCAGAACCGCTCGCCCTGGGGCGTGAGCAGGATCACCGGAACCCCTTCGGCCGCCATGGGCACCGACCGGAGTGCCCTGTCGATGGGCTCGACTTTCATGACCATGCCGCCCCCCCCGCCGTACGGGTAGTCGTCGGTCATGCGGTGCCGGTCCAGGGCGTGGCTTCGGATGTCGTGCAGCTCAACGGCGATCGCCCCTTTGTCCAGGGCCTTCTTCATGAGGCTGCATCCCAGAACCGAGGCGAACATCTCCGGGAAGATGGTAAGGAT
>JBFMBA010000237.1:0-4585 GCA_040755475.1 Thermodesulfobacteriota bacterium | reverse complement strand
AGAAAACTGACGAGCAAAGCGGATCTGAAAGACCTGACCGTCCTTGGGGGGGGGCCGGGCACCCCCGGGCGAAAGCTGGAGACATTTCCCAACCGTCACCCCGACCGGGATTACTGGGTCACGCTGCACACCGAGGAGTTTACCTGTCTCTGCCCGCTCACGGGGCAGCCGGACTTCGCGAAACTGACGATCCGGTATGTCCCCGACAGGCGCGTCCTCGAATCGAAATCCCTTAAGCTCTATCTCCACTCCTTCCGAAATGAGGGCACCTTCCACGAGCACGTCGTCAATGTCATCCTGGATGATGTGGTGGCCGCCCTTGCGCCGCGTTCATGCAGGATCACCGCCGATTTTGCGGTGAGGGGCGGGATCGGCATTTCCGTCGAGGCCGAATACAAGGGCAGATCCGACCTGTAGGGACAATCGCAGATGTACTGGGAAAAAGAGATTGAAACGATGGACCGGGCGCGCCTCGAGGGTCTGCAGCTCGACAGGCTCCGCCGGACCCTGAAACGGGCGGCGGCGTCCGCCCATTACGGGAAGCGCTTTGCCGCAGCGGGGCTGGACGCGGACCAGATCCGGTCGCTTGCTGACGTGGAGAGACTTCCGCTGACCACCAAGGAAGATCTTCGCCAGGGCTGGCCATACGGTTTTCTCGCCTGCCCGCGCGACGAGATCGTCCGGATGCACTCCTCCTCGGGAACGACGGGAAGGGCCACGGTGATCTTTCACACCGCCCGCGATATCGAAGCCTGGACAAACCTCCTTTGCCGGTCCATGTACATGACCGGGATGCGCCGGTCCGACGTCTTCCAGAACATGATGTCCTACGGACTGTTCACCGGGGGCCTGGGCTTCCATTACGGGGCGGAGAAAATCGGCGCGCTGGTCATACCGGCCGGGGCCGGGAACAGCAAGCGCCAGATCCAGCTGATGCGGGATTTCGAAACGACGGCCATCCATGTCATCCCAAGCTACGCCCTCCACCTGATGGCGGTCTTTGCGGAGAGCGGCGTGGACCCCCGCAGGGATACGAAACTGAGGATCGCCTTCCTCGGCGCGGAGCCGCACTCCGAGATGATGCGCCGGAAGATGGAGGCATTCTACGGATTCAAAGGATTCAACTCCTATGGCCTCTCCGAGATGAACGGTCCGGGAATGGCCTTCGAATGTCCCGAACAGCGGGGCATGCACGTCTGGGAGGACAGCTATATCGTCGAGATCATCGATCCGGTGACGCTCGCGACGCTGCCCGACGGGGAGGAAGGGGAACTGGTCGCCACGACGCTGCAGAGGGCAGGGATGCCCATGATCCGTTACCGGACCAGAGACCTGACCCGGATCATACCCGGGCCCTGCCCCTGCGGTCGCACCCACAGGCGCATCGAGCGGATCAAAGGGCGTACCGACGACATGATGATCCTCAAGGGGGTGAATGTCTTTCCGATCCAGATCGAGAAGAAGCTCATGGAGATCCCGGGGGTGGGGACCAATTTCCTGATCATCCTGGACCGGACGGACTATACCGACCAGATGACCGTAAAGGTGGAGATCCGGCCCGACTGTTTCGGCGGAGACCTGAAGCAGCTCGAGGCCCTGCGCCGGCGGATCGTCGAGGAGCTCAGAACGGATATCCTGATCACGCCGAAGGTCGATCTGGTGGAGCCGGACAGCCTCCCGAAGAGCGAGGGCAAGGCGGTGCGGGTGATCGACAACAGGCAGGACGGGCAGGGGGCCCCATGACGACCAGTCAGCTTTCGGTCTTTGCGGAAAACAAGCCGGGGAGGCTGGCGGCCGTCACGCAGGTCCTGGCCAAGGAGAAGATCAACATCAGGGCAACCACGATTGCCACATCCGACACCTTCGGCGTCATCAACCTGATCGTCGACGATCCCGCGCGTGCCAGGATCGCGCTGCAGAAAGCGGGAATGACCGTCTCGCTCATGCCGGTCCTTGCAGTCGTCATCCCGGACCAGCCAGGCGGGCTGAACAGGCTGACGCAGCTTCTGCACGCCGAAGGGATCAACATCGTCAACGCCTACGGCTTTGTGCTGGAAGGCAGCCGGAAGGCGATCTTCGTGGTGAGCGTGGATCAGATCGAGAAGACCGATGCGCTTCTCGCGAAAAACGGCTTTCAGACCCTGGATGCCGACGCGCTGGCGGCCATCGAACCCTTCCACTACATGACCTATTAGCGGTTCTGGCAAGGGGTTACGGAGCCGGATTTCATGCTGGGGCAGGCAGGCGAAGAAGAAAAATGGTGACCCAAGCCCGCAAAGGGCATTACGCAGCCAAGCACGCGCCGGACGGACAGCCGGACGGGAGGATCGCCGCAAGGGTCCGCCTGAGGGCCGATGCGGAGCAGCTCTCCTGCACCGCTGCGGAGCGGATCGCCGCGGAGCTCGGGGTGACGATGGCGGCCGTGGGCCGGACGCTGGATCTGCTGGAGGTCAGGATCACCTGCTGTCAGATCGGGCTTTTCGGCTGTCCGCCTTCAGGGAAGATTGTCCGGCCGGAGGCAGCGGGGCCGGAGCTGCAGAAGGCCATCGGGACGCACCTTTCCGAAGGCAGGCTCTCCTGCGCCGAGGTCTGGCGCATCGCTGCGGGGATGGAACTTCCGCGCCTGAAGGTGGCCTCCGCCTGCGAGGCGCTGGAGATCCGGATCAAGCCCTGCCAGCTGGGCGCCTTTTGATAACTAGGCGCCCTTGGACCGGACATGCCGCTCCAGGTAGCGGGTCAGAATCCGGACAATGACGGCGGCGCTCCGGCGGGCGCGTGTAACGATCAGCTCCGAAGTCAAACCCTCCTCTTCCAGACCGTGGGCGTAATTGTCCACCGAGCAGATCGAGGCGTAGGGAATATCCAGTTCCTGGGAGACGATCGCCTCGCTCGCCATGGTCATCCCCACGAGGTCGGCAAACCGGGACATCATGGCGATCTCGGCGCGCGTTTCGAGACGGGGTCCGGCCGTCTGCCAGTAGATCCCGCCGTCGACCACTTCGACGGTGCATTCCCGGGCCGTATCGAGCCATCTGCGCCTTGCGGCCCCATCCAGGGCCGGGATGATGTGGACGGGCCTGTCACGGACCACGGTGGGGCCCGCAGTCGGCATCAGAAAATCGTCCGGCACGACGAGCATGCCCGGTTTCAGCGGCCGCTTCAGGGAGCCGGTGGAGTTCACGCCGATGATCTCCCCGACCCCCAGCCGCTGCATCGCCCGCAGGTTGGCCGGGTGGTTGATCAGATGGGGCAGGATATGGCGGTTCGGGTCATTCCCGTGGCGGGCAATCAGAACGATCCCGGCGGCACGATGCACCCGGGCCGGGCCGAAGGGGGTTTCCACCTGTTCTTCCCGCAGATCCGCGAAGATCCCTTCCCCCTGCAGCAGGACCGTTCCCGATATGATGCCCAGCGGTTTCATGGGACCTCCCCGGTGCTCCCGGTCCAGCCGCCAACTCCGCGATGGCCCGGTCGACGCCCCCTCCCCGCGACGGGACATGCCGTGGCGCCTCCCGCAAGCCTATAGCAGATTCCCCGGCGGCTGTCAAAAAGCGGACTTGACATCATTTGCCGGAATGTGTCATATATCACAGCGAGGTGGAAAAGAAAGGAGATCGAAACATGGCGGGAGAATTTCTGGTTCAGGTCGGCGACGAGAACTTCGATGAGGAAATACTCAAGGCGGACAAACCTGCCCTGGTCGATTTCTGGGCGCCCTGGTGCGGTCCCTGCAAGGCGATCGGCCCCGCCGTGGAGGCCCTTGCCGAGCAGTACCACGACCGGCTGAAGGTGGCCAAGCTCAACATCGACGACCACAAGAAAGCGGCGACCACTTACGGCGTCAGAAGCATCCCGACCCTGCTTCTTTTCAAGGAGGGGAAGCTGCTGGACACGCTCGTCGGTCTGGTTCCGAAAGAACGCCTCGAGGCGTTCATCAAGAAGGCGCTCTAGCCGGGCGCTGAAAGGTGAATAGGGTGCGAAACAGACGAATACTGCCGGTGCTTCTGGCGCTGGTCGTGGCCAGTTCCGGATGCACGTTCACGTGGCCCTGGACCAAAAAGGTGTCCATGGCCCGTTCAACCCCCGACGGGCTCTATGAGCAGGGGGTGGAGTACTACAAGAACGGAAGTTACAAGATGTCCGTCGAGGTCTTCCAGCGGCTCAAGGAGCAGTATCCCCTGAGTACGCTCGCCCTCATGGCGGAGATAGGGGTCGCCGACTCCTACTACAGCGCCAAGGAGTATCCCGAGGCGGCGCTGGCCTACCGGGAATTCATCAACCTTCACCCGACGAACGAGAACCTCCCTTACGTGATGTATCAACTCGGGATGTGCCATTTCAACCAGATCTCGACGATCGACCGGGACCAGTCGGAGGCCTTCAAGGCCCTCAGGGAGTTCGAGCGTTTGACGGCGCGGTTTCCCGGAAGCCGGTTTGCTTTCCTGGGCGAGAAGATGGTCCGGGAAACGAAGAAGATCCTGGGGGAGCAGGAGTTCTACATCGGAGAGTTCTACTTCAACAACAAGCAGTATCGAGCGGCGCTGCGCCGTTTTGAGAGGATCGCGCGGGAATACGCGAACGTCGG
>JBFMBA010000236.1:0-10592 GCA_040755475.1 Thermodesulfobacteriota bacterium | reverse complement strand
AGATTTCCAGAAACGCGGAGGCGTTCCCCATCAGTACCGCCACCCGCTCGCCCTGGACGGCACCCCAGTGCGCCAGGGCATGCGCCGTCCGGTTCACCTGCCTGTTGAACGCGCGGTTGGTGAGGGTGCGGCCGCCTTCCTCCTGGAGGAAAAGGCCGTCCGGATCACGCGCCTCCCGTTTGACCACCCATTCGCCGATATTCACGCCCTATCCCCTGCCCCCCTGCAAGACCGGCGGCCGACCTGCCGGATGACCGTCTATATCATACCCTCCCGCGTATCCGCCATAGGATCTCTGTCACGAAGGGGAGGCGGCCACCCGGCATGCGTCACACAGCTTCGGCCTCCGCGAGGATCGCTTCCAGGATCGAAGGGAAAGGGATGCCGACCCTGTCATCACTGCCGGCGGGGTGCGGCGTCACCATTTTCCGCAGCGGCCTCCCGTGCGGCCCACCACCTGGCCGGTATCGATGATTTCGATGATTTCGCAGTTGTTGGGACAGTCCTGGCAGGCCGTGCCCCGGGTATGAACGTGGCGGGTCCAGATGGCAGCGCCGCGAAAGCGGCTCTCGGCCACCTTCGCCTCAGCGGCCAGCAGGGCGGCGCCGTAAGCTCCCATCACCATGTGGTGTTGGGGAACGATGACCCTGCATCCCAGGGCTTCTTCAAAGGCCCGCACGATACCCAGGTTGGCGCTGACGCCGCCCTGGAGCAGGATGGGCGCCTGGAGCGGCTTTCCCCTGGCCACGCTGCCGATGAAGTTCCTTGCCAGGGCGTGGCACAGCCCCATGAGAATGTCCTCCTGGGCATGACCCATCTGCTGTTTGTTGATCATGTCGGACTCGGCGAACACGGTGCAGCGGCCGGCTATGGCCGTCGGGTGGGTCGAGCGGATGCTTCGTCGGCACAGCTCCTCGATCGATATGTTCAGCCGCCGGGCCTGGGAATCGAGAAAACTTCCCGTACCGGCCGCACAGACGAGGTTCATGGCAAAGTCCACCACTATGCCGTCTTCGATGATGATCACCTTGGAGTCCTGTCCGCCGATTTCAATGACCGTGCGCACATCGGGGTGCAGCTCTACGGCCCCCCGGGCGTGGGCCGAGATCTCGTTCTTCACCATGTCCGCTCCCATCATCGCACCGATGAGCTCCCGCCCGGACCCGGTGGTGCAGAGCGCGCCGATTTCCACCTCGTTGTCCCGCATCCAACCGCTCAGCTCTTTCATGCAGGCCTGCACGGAATCGATGGGATTGCCGCCGATCCGCACGTAAGAGGTAAAAAGGATATTCCGGTCTTCGTCCAGAAGCACCACATTGGCGCTGATGGAGCCCACATCGATGCCGAGGCAGCCCAGGCGCATCAGCCCTTCCCCCTCCCGCCGGCCCGCCGCGCGCCCTTTTGGCGGCGGTTTTGCAGGATGTCCAGGAATGCTTCCACCCGGGTGGTCACGCCCAAGGCGCACGTGTGTTCATCGAAGGAGAGGTGCAGGATGGGGATGTCCATATCTTCGCTGATTCTTCGCAAGATGGGCCGGATGCTCACCTCCGGCATGCACCCGGTCGGACAGACGTGCACCATGGCATCGAAGCCCCTCCGGGCACAGGTGATGGTGTGGGCCACCGAATCGCGGGCGTGGCCCCCGACTTCGCTCTCCAGGTAGGGTTTGGCCACCGCTGCCAGATATTTGGCGGTGTTTTTCCTGTAGCCCATCGAGATGCCGAAGTTGTTGCCGATCTCCCCGCCCAGCACAAAGAAGTTCTTGATTTCAATTCCCTGGTGTCCCAGGATTTGCTCCAGGTTCTGATTGAGCTGCCGGTCGCGCAGCAGGGACACCTCGCCGATCAGGCCGATCCGCAGCGGCTCGCGGCGGCTGTCTGTTTCGACGGCCTCGAACCGCTTATCTATCTCCCTGTGAAAGCGGCGCACCGCTTCTCTGGTGTCGATCCCGGACAGCTCCCGCAGGCACTGCTCCATGAGCAGGGTGGTTTCGCCGGTGTTCACCTCCCGCGCCCGGGTGTAGGCTGTCTTCCGTTCGATCGTGTCGATGGTTTTGATTTTCTCCAGCCCGACGAACACGGTTCGCAATAAAGGGATGAGCGGCGGATCGAAGTAGCGAAACACCGGCGGCTTGAAACCGTCGAACCCAAGACCGAAAATGCGGATTTTGCGTCCCATGTCCCTCAGGGTGTCTTCGAGCATGCCCCGGTAGTAGTTCAGGCGGCAGGCGCCGATGCTGTTCACCATGAGGGCGTTCTCCACCCCCGCGTCGTCCGCCTCGAGGAAGTGGCCCAGGTGCGCCTTGAAGGGCAGGCACACCGATTCGGGTGCCGCTGCGATGCCCAGGGCCATCGCATGATCGCTGGTGTAGGTGGACCACCAGGGCTCGGCACCCATTCCATGCACCATCGCCGCGAGGGCCACCGTATAGTTTCCCAGATTGGGAATGGCCAGACGCTCGGTCATTGTGCCCTGTCCGTCCACCGCCCGCAGAGCGAGTCCACGAAAGCCTCCAGTCTCGTGTCCACCCCCGCTCTGCCCGTATGCTCGTCCACCATGAGCAGCATGTAGGGGACACCCTGCTGTCTGCACATCCGCCGGAACCGCTCGGTCATCATCGAGTCCGCCCCGCAATGAAAGGTACTGATCTGGATGACGCCCGCGTAGGATTGCCGGTCGAGGTTTTGCAGCTTGCCGTACATTTTATCGAATACGCACCACAGGATATGGCCGGGCGCCCTCTGGCCGTCCCCGAAAGTCATGAGTTCCAGGGGCACTTGCAGCTTTTTCAGCTTCTGAACGATCGGCTCGCCGATGAAATGGTCGTGGAGCGTATAGGGGTGCCCGAGCAGCAGGAATCTCCCGTTGTGGCAGCGTGCCTGCTGCCGCTGCGCTTCCTCACGATGGTGCCGCTCCATGGCCTCAAAAGCCTCCCTTGCGGCGCGAATCGCCGTCCCTCTGTCAACCCGGAGGCTCCCTGCAAGCCTGACCAGGGTCTTGGACAGGGGTTCCCTCGTCTCGTTGATTTCCACGGTGAGCAGCGGAACCCCCCGGGCAATGCCCGCCCGTGTCGCGTCCGGCAGGGCCCCGAAACGCGGGCAGCAGTTGTGCTTCCGGACGATGGACAGGACCCGGGGAACAAAGAGGATATCCACGCTGTCGATCAATGACAGCACATGTCCGTCGAACAGCTTCTGGGGAAGGCAGTTCTCGGTCTCCGTTTGCGCGCAGGCCATCTCCAGGGTTTTTTGCGTGGAGAGCGGCGATACCAGCACATCCTGTCCGAGCCGCCGGAAGAAGCACTCCCACAAGTTCGGATAGGAGTGGTAGTAGAAAGCCCTCGGTAGTCCTATCTTCACGTTCCTGCAGCGCCTTTCGGGAAAGGTTTCGTGATGGGAATTTCCTTGTGGTGCGGGAAAGTATAGAAAACACGCTCCTGTGTGTCAAGGGAATAGACGGGACAGGGAATGGACGGGACAGGGGAATTGAGGGCAATCCGCTTCTGAGGGGTTGAAGACGGGGGAAACGGTCCCGCAACCGCATCGGTTCATCCCCGCTGCATCACCAGGCAGGCATAGGCGCCTCCGAAGGATACCCCGCTCAGCAGTCCGTGTGTCACCTGTCGCTGCCGGGGCTCCCCCGTGACGAAGGGCAGGGGGCACAGAGGTGTGGTCAGGCCCGCGGTGGGGGGAACGACCCCTTCCCGGAGGCAGAGGGCCAGGACGGCCGCCCGGATCCCGCCGGCGGCAAAGATCTCCCCCGTCGCCCCCTTGATGGAGGTGATCAGCGGTCGGGCGCCGCCGCAGCCGAAGATCTTTTCATAGGCCCTCGCCTCCAGGGCGTCCGGGTTGCGACCGCCGTTTCCCGCCGCCTGGATGCAGCCGATCTCTCCGGGTGCGACGCCCGCCATGGCAAGGGACCGCTCCACAGCCAGGATGAAGCCGCGCGGGTCTTCGGGCCAGCCCGTGGGCGGCGCCGGGGAGGAACCGAGCCCCCAGCCCGTCACCCCGGCGTAGGGTGCGGCCCCCCGCTCGCGGGCCGGGTCTTCCGCCTCCAGACAGAGGATCCCGCACCCCTCCCCCATCACGGGACCGTTGCGGGCGCAATCGAAGGGCTTTGCCCCCTCCATACCGCCGTCGGTCGGTGACAGGGCCCGAAACCGGGTCAGCGCCTCGTAAAAGAAAGTTGACAGGATGTCCGCCCCGCCGGCAAGGACCACATCGGCCGCCCCCCGGCGGATCTCCATGGCGCCGTAAACAAGCGCCGTTTCCGCGGAGACGGCCAGATGGTTCACCGTCGTGTTCACCCCCCGGATCCCCGTCTCGATCGACGCGTGTCCCGCGGGGGCGTTCATCACCGTGTTGGGCACGTGGATGGGATTGACCCTATTCGGGCCTTCCGAGAAGAGGATCCTGGCGCTGTTCACCTTCAGCTCCGTGTTGCCGAAGGCCGTGCCCATCATGATCCCGACGCGGTCGCGGTTGGCCTCGGTGATCCGGATCCCCGCGTCGTCCAGGGCCATCCGCGCGCAGGCCGTCACCATCGCCGAGAGGCGGTCCATCTTCCTGAGGTTCTTCAGGGAAACGAAGTCCCTCGGCTCGAAGGCGCGGACCTCGGCCCCCAGGTGGGAGGCCAGATGCGCCGTGGAAAAGCCTTCCACTTCCCGCACGCCCGTCTCTCCCCTCAGCAGGGCCGGCCAGAGAGCCTCCCTGCCCACGCCCAGGGGTGTGACCATCCCCATGCCGGTGACGACGACCCGCCTATCCACGCCGCACCCCTTCCGGCCGGTAGCGGCCGAAAATCACCGTCGTGTTGTTGCCGCCGAAGGCGAAGGAGTTGGAGAGGACCACATGGGGCGCCGCGCGACGCGCCCCCTCCGTGACGTAGTCCAGATCGCACTCGGGATCCCTTGTCTCGCAGTGGATCGTGGGGGGGATGAAGCCTTCGGTGATCGCCAGCAGCGATACGACCGCCTCCAGCGCACCCGCAGCACCGAGCGTGTGCCCGTGCATGGACTTGGTGGAGCTGACGGGAATCCGCCCGGCCCTCGCGCCGAACACCTCGCGGATGGCCCGTGTCTCCATCAGGTCATTGGCCTCCGTCCCCGTCCCGTGGGCGTTGATGGTATCCACGTCGGCCGCATCGAGCCCGGCGTCCGCCAGAGCCGTCCGCATCGACCGGACCGCCCCGGCAGCGCCCGTATCGGGCGCCGTCATGTGGTGGGAATCGCAGGTCACCCCGTAACCCAGGACCTCGCCGAGGATCACGGCCCCCCTTCTCAGGGCCTGCGGCAGGGATTCCAGGATCAGTATGCCGGCCGCTTCACCGAGGCTCAGACCGGCGCGGTTTCCGGAAAAGGGCCTGCAATAGGCGGGGTCCACGGCCTTGAGCGCGTTGAAGGAAGCGAAGGTCATCCGGCAGAGGGATTCGGTACCCCCGGCGATGATCGCCCGGGCGGCACCGCTGCGGATCAGGTCCCTGCCCAGCCCGATGGCCGTCGCCCCGGAGGAGCAGGCCGTCATGATGGTCGCCTTCGGCCCCGCGAGGCGAAAGACGCGGGTCAGGTGGTTGGCCGTGGAGGCGCAGGATACGGGCGCGAGGCGGGAAAAACGCGCCCCCCTCCCTCCCCTTTCCAGGTAGTCCTGGAAAAAGGACTCCGCCTCCAGGAGACCTCCGGCGCCGCCGCCGATCACCACGCCCGTTTCATCCCGCAGCGCCTCCGGTACCGGACAGAGGCCCGCCTGGGTGAGCGCCTGAAAGGCCGCCGCCAGCGCCATCCTGTCGGCGCGCGACATCCGCTTGAGGGGAATGTGGCCGGGAATCGCGGAGCGGGGATCGAAATGCCCGATCTGGGCGCCGTTGCGGGTGCGGAACCGGCTGGTATCGAACAGGGAGATCGGCCCGATCCCGCAGCGTCCCCGGCGAAGCGCCTCGGCGAACTCCCCGGGATTGCCCGCGATAGCGTTCACGGTTCCCAGCCCCGTGACCACCACGCGCTGATCATCACGATGGGGCATCGCGGCAGTCGCACCGGGCGTTGGAAAGGTGCTCCTCGTAGAGGGCGCGGATTTCGGCAATCAGCGCGCCGAGACGAAAGTTCGGGTCCCGGTAGTCGGGGGTGAAGGATCCGATCCGCCTCACCTCGATGGCGGTGGGCACGCAGGTGTTGAACAGGAACCTGCCGGGCACGAACAGGCGGTTCGTCTCCCGGATCAGCAGGCACTCGATCGGAGCCCGGCAGTAGCTGGCGATGCTGAAGGCGCCTTTGTTGAAGGGGCCCAGGCGGCCCGTCCGGCTTCTTGTCCCCTCGGGAAAGATGAAGACATTGCCCCCGGCCTGCAGATACCCCTTGACACCCTCGACATGGCGCAGCAGGTCCCCGCCGTTCTCGCTTCCGTTGGCCGAGGGGATGTAGCCCGACAGGCGCAGCACGGAGCGGAAGACCGGCACCCTGAAAAAGGTCTTCTTCACGATGGTCTTCTGCCGCTCGAAGCAGGATATGAGCAGCAGGGGATCCAGATAGGACAGGTGGTTCGATACGACGATGGAGGAGCGGATGTCGCCGATGTCCCGGCCGAACTGCAGGGTCAGCCCGGGGGTGATCTGGCCCAGCAGCCCGATGAAGCTGCGGAAGTATCGGTGATTCAGGCGCTGAAAGGCGGCCTCGCGGTCCTTCCCCCGGAACAGGGCCCATGCATAGCGCGGGCTGAAAAAGAGGAGAAACCCCAGGGTGAAATAGCTCCACATGACGGTTGTCACCGCCGCATCGACGAGGGGTTTGGTCATCGGGAACGAGGGGTTCATGGGAGATTCAGACCCACCGCCTGATCAGCAGGCAGGTGTTCACGCCGCCGAAGGCGAAATTCTGGATGGCCGCCACGGTGACCGGCCGCGATTCCAGGGCCGGGGTGTGGCGGATCATGGCGCAGCGCTCGTCCGGCTCAGCCAGGTTGAGCGTCGGTGCGACGAAGCCCTCCTGCATCATGTAGAGCGTGAGGATGGTTTCGATGACGCCGCAGGAGCCCATCGTATGTCCCATGTATCCCTTCAGTCCCGTCACGAGCGGCCTGTCGCCGTATACAGCGTGGATGGCCTGCGCTTCGATGATGTCGCCCATTTTCGTGCCCGTGGCATGGGCGCTGATGAAATCGACCTGTTCGGCGGCGAGCCCCGCGTCCCGCAGGGCAATGCGGAGGGTTTCGGTGATTCCGGCCAGATTCGGCAGAATCAGGTCGCCGCCGTTGTTGTTGCAGGCAAAACCGATCACCTCGCCCAGGATCTCGGCTCCGCGCCGTGTGGCATGCCCGTATTCCTCCAGAAGGACCGCCCCGGCCCCTTCCCCGACCACCAGCCCGTCGCGCTCCCTGTCGAAGGGGCGCGGCGTGCACCGGGGCCGGTCGTTGAAGGCCGTCGAGCAGGCCAGCAGATTGTCGAAAACGGCCACGGTGGTCGTATCGTATTCATCGGCCCCGCCGCAGAGCATCGCATCCTGCATGCCGTACTTCACCATCTCGTAGCCGTAACCGATCGACTGGCTGCTGGTCGTGCAGGCCGTGCCGGAGGAGATCACCCGGCCGGTGATGCCGAACATGCGGGTGATGTTCACCGCCGTGGTGTGGACCATGGACTTGAGGTAATCGACGGCGCCGATGGCGGCGAATTCGGACCGGGAGCCGCTGAAAAAGGTCTTGTAGATCTCCCGCTGGACGGTGGGGCTGCCGTGGGTGGAGCCGAAGGCCACCCCCAGGCGTCCGGAGGTGACCATTTCCGGCGCCAGGCCCGCCTGCTCGAGGACCTCCCTGGCCACCTGACAGGCGTAGTACGCCACGGGACCCATCGTTTTCCGGTGGGTCCGCTTGAAATCGTATTCTATCGGATAGTCGACGGAACCGAAGACCTGGGAGTGGATATACCGGGACAGGAGGTGATCCTCCCTGAGCGGTTTGACACCCGAGGCGCCCCTCCGAAGGCTGTCGAGGATCTCGCCGCGCCCGTGACCGATGGGGGTGATGGCCGCAGCGGCCGTGATGACCACTCTTCTCTCCGTCATGGGCCGAAGGCGCCCCCGCTCCGCGCCGGCCACGCGTCCCCGCCGGTCCTGTGGCCCCTCATGTGCGGTCCCTCCTGTCGGCCATGCGCTCCACATAGTCGATGATTTGCCTGATGTTTCGGATGTCCATCGCCATCTTCTTTTCGTCGTGCGTCAGTTCGAAGCGGAGCAGCCGTTCGATCTCCAGCAGCAGTTCGATGGCGTCCACGCTGTCGAACCCGTGGATCTCCCGCAGGTCGTCATCGAGACCGGGATCGACGATCTCGAATTCACGACGGAATATGCCAAGGATTTCAAGGGTGATTTCTTCTCTGGTCATGGGGTTCCCTTTGTTTCATCTGCCGCGCCCTGCACTGTCCCGCGCGAAATCATAATGACCATTCCCCGCTTTCGCAAGGCCTTTTTCAACGTCCCGGAGCGAGCGGCTCGAAGACTTCGCGGGAAAAGCGGTCGTACCCGATCATCTGCCGGACGGTCTGAAAGGAGCCCAGAAGCGTCCCCAGGACACCCGGCGAAAGGGCATTCTGACCGGCGAAGTACAGGCCCTTGAGATGCATGTGATGGTGAACCGTTGCCGCCTGCATCTGGCGGGCGGAACGCATGATCCCGTAAGGCGACCCCCCGGGGCTCCCGACCCAGTCCCTGATCGTCAGCGGGGTGTAGGCATCCAGGATCGCGGCGCCGCTGAGCGGCCCGAAGACCGCCGCCGCCCCCTCGAGGAGCCGATGGGCCCGGCGGGCTTTTTCCTCCCCGTATGCCGCCCCGCGGCTGCCCGTGGTCGTATCCTGCCAGGGCGCCCATTCGGAAAAGGGGCTCTGCGTGATGATCATCAGGAGGTTTCTTCCCCCCCGGCCCGGGAGTAGCTGGTAAAACTCACCGCCCGTGAGCCTCCCGCTGCGGTCCGCCTGCAGGCGGGAGATATTGTGGGGGAGAGGGGGGTGGGCGCCGGCGTCCACGGCGACGTTCACCACAAACAGCCCTTCCGTATCGTCAAGCCTCCGGATCCGCCGGACGACGCGGGGCAGAACGGCCCCGTCGGGAAGCATGGGGAGGACCCCCTTGGGGTGAATGGCGGCCACGATCCGCTCCGTTTTGAGAACCCTTCCGGACGCCAGCGTCACCCCGACGACCCGATCTCCCGACAGGAGAATTCCATTCGCGGGATCCCCGCAGATCAGCAGTCCCCCCTGCGCTTCGAATTGCGATACGAAGGCCTCCGCCAGGTCCGGCCCGCCTGCCCGAAGCCGCCAGGAGGAAAGCATATACGAGGCCAAGGCGAGGTGGTGGTACAGGACGGGGCACTCATCGGCCGGCATCCCCATCCATCGTGACGCGACCCCCATCACGCTCCTGAGCCGGGGGGAGCACCCTGCTCCTGCCAGATAATCGGCCATCGGCGCGAAGAGGTCCTTGTCAACGGCGGGCGGAGAGGGGGAAAAAAAGGCGAAGGAGTGCTGGATCTTAGCCAGGGCGCGGATATTTTTCAGGATCACGGCAATGGGTTGCCGGTCTTCGGGGCAGGCCTCCTTCAGCGATTCGGCGAACCTGTCGAAACCCTCGGGCAGATCGAAGGAAAAATCGTCGAAGAGGTAACGGTCAATCGGCCCGGCCTGCCCCATCCGTTCGGCCGGTATCTTTTCCGATACGCCCAGGTAATCGCACATCCGCCTGAGCGGCTCGCCCTGCCCGAAAGAGCCGAAATAGTGGATCCCGACGGGGCAGTCCAGACCGCCCCGCCGATAACTGCGCATCAAACCGCCCGGAAGGGGGTTTTTTTCAACGACGGCCACCCGCAGTCGCAACCGGGAAAGGATGATTCCCACAGACAGCCCCCCGAGGCCCGATCCGATGATCAGCGCGTCAAGGGGTGCCTCCGTCGGCAGGGAAGCCGTCGGCCCGGGAGCGGTTGGCTCGAAAACGGCTGCTGTCATTTGATCCGGTTTTCCCGGACAAAATCCGCCAGGGCGCGCACCGAGGCGAAGGCGCTGATCCCTGCTTCCTTGGTTTCGATCTTCACGCCATACTCCTTCTCCAGCATCAGGACCAGCTCCAGAACATCGATCGAATCGATCCCCAGGCCGTCTCCCACAAGCCGGGCGTCCGGATCGATATCCTCCGGGACCACATCCAGAAGCGACAGGGTATCGATGATCCTGGTCTTCAGCTCCGGAACAAGCCTGTCCCTCCCTTCATCCTCTTCCTGCCGGAACCCTGTCATGGCGCCTCCTCCGGGCGGAGCGCCTGAACCTGCATCGTGGCCACCACTTCGGATCCCTTTTTCACCGTCCCGGTAAAGACGGCGTACCCTTCCAGCGCATAGCTTCTCACCGCCTCGGTGATCAGCGTCGCCGGAACGGGCAGGCGGGGATGCCGGAAATCGGCCTTCTTGATTCCTACCAGCCAGCCGGTGGCTCCGCCCCGGTTGGCCTGCAGCCGTTTCCATCCCTCCAGAACGGCCGCCGTCTGGGCGACCAGCTCGATCGTCACCAGGATATGGACGGACCCTGCGCGGTACAGGGGCCAATCCTCCGTGAGGGTGGCC
>JBFMBA010000235.1:0-22306 GCA_040755475.1 Thermodesulfobacteriota bacterium | reverse complement strand
CAGAACGGATCCGAACAAAACGCCTGTCGTCAAGCCCGAGCAACTTGACAAGGTGAACAAGATCGCCCAGGACTTCCAGAAAGGTCAGTGGACGCCTCTGGACGACAAGATTCAGAAGACAAAGGACCAGCCCCTGGCCCAGCCCCAGCCGCCGGAGTATCTCAGTTCTTCGACCACGTCGGTTCCCACGACGGTCCCCCCGACAACCCCGGGGCAACCGACGACGGGATCGCCCACCTCGGGGCAGCCCACCCCGGGAGCGCCCACGACGGGACAGCCCACAACGGCAAAGCCGACGACCACAAAGCCGACGACCACAAAGCCGGGGGTTGTGCCCAAGGACCTGGCCGACGTGACGGTGGACCGCCGGGATGTCACCATCACCGTCTGGGATCACGGGAGGGAAGACGGGGACATCATCAACATCTATCTCAACGGGAGGCTCCTCAAGAGCAAGCTCCAGCTGACCAAGAAAAAGCAGTCCTTCAGGGTGCAGCTCGCGGGAGGGCAGAACCGGTTCGAGGTGGAGGCGGTGAACGAGGGGTCGACGCCCCCCAACACGGCCACGGTGGAGATCTCAAACGTCACGAAAGGAAAACCGAGCCAGGTCTATGAACGGAAAACCGGGCAGAGGGCGAGCATGAACCTGACCGCGCCGTGATCCCTGGAGCCGGCGGACCATTGCAGCGGGCAGACGGAGCCCGGGGCCGGCTCTCCCACATGCACTCTCCCACATCCGGGATTGACAAAACCGGCCTTTTCTAAGAAGATGGGGCAAAACCGCCGGTACGGAAGAATCGGTGCGGATGAATCGATGACAAGTCTTTTCACTGAGGTGAATGTGATGAAGAGAGTCCATGTGTGGGCGGTGGTGTGCATCATTGTGCTTCTGCTTTCCGGTTGCGCGACACCGGGACAGGAAAGCTTCCATCAGGCCCAGGAATTCCTGAAACAGAACCGCCTGGAGGAGGCCATCGCCCGCCTCGAACAGGCAATCGCCCAGGAGCCGGACCAGTCGGAATACCGAAAGGCGCTCACGGAGGCGAAGGCGCTCTACGAAAAGCGGCGGCTGGAGGCGCTGAACCGCCGCGCAGAGCCCCTCATCGCCGAGGCGGCCAAGGCCGAAGCGGACAAGGAATGGGTGCTGGCGGTCAAGAAACTGCGTGAGGTCCGCGCCTTCCATCCGGCCTATCCCGATCTCGCCAACCGGTTGAGCAGGGCCGAAACCCAGGGTCTGAGCCTCTACCGCGCAAACGCCGAAAAGGCAATAGCGGCGGAGGACTGGGGGGATGTGGTTCTCTACCTTTCCCGGGCCCAGGAAATCGCCCCCGACCAGCCGGCCCTGGCTGCCGGGTTGAAGGAAGCCAGGGGAAAGCATACCCCCGCCTACTACCTTTCCCGCGCCGAGGCCTACTCCCGGCAGAATGCCTGGGACCGGGTTCTGGTTTTTCTGCAAAAGGCGACCGCCCTGGACAAAGGCGGAACGCACGACCAGCCCATCCTGAGCCTCAACCTGGCGGCGGCGCAGTTTTACATGAACCGCGCTGCAAAGGACAAACGCCGCCTCTATCCGGCCTACGTCGCGATCCTGATGATGACCGACGCCAAGAACAGCCCGCAGGTCCGGGTCCTCATCGAGCAGCTGATCGCCCAGATGTACACCCAGGCCGAGGCCTATGAAGCGGCCGGCCAGATCGGCAACGCCTACGCCTGGTACGACCGCGTCAACCGGATGCAACCCGAATACAAGGAGGTGTTCACGAAGCTTCAGGACCTCAAGGACCGCCTGCGGGCGCGCGTGATCAAGAAGATCGCCGTCATGGACTTCACCAGCCCCACCAGCAATGCCGAAGCGGGGCGGATCGTCACCGACAGCCTGCTCTCCTACCTGACGACCAACGCCACGGGAGACGTGAAGATCCTCGCCCGCGACGTGATGGGGGCGATCCTCAAGGAGATCGAAATGGGCCAGGCGGGCCTCTATGACATCGAGAGCGCCAAGAAGGCGGGCAAACTCAAGGGGACCGACATCTTCATCTTCGGCAGCGTTCTGCAGTACAACGTGGAGAAGCAGACCAGCGAAGGGCAGAAGATGGCCAACGTGGTGGTGGCAACCAAAAAGGTCCCCAACCCCACCTATCAGATGTGGCTCATGAGCCAGAAGGGAAGCCCTGCAGAAGCGGACATGAAGAACGCGCCCCCCCCGACGATCGAAGAGGAGATCCGCGAAACGGTCCGGTACAAAGTGGGGACGGAAAAGAAGCGCGCCTTTATCCGGATATCCTACCGCCTCATCGACGTGGAGGGTGGCGAGGTCATCACCACCCGGAACCTTCAGAAGGTGAAGGAGGTCTCCGACGACTTCTCGGAAGGGATCCCCCAGGCCAACATCCCCTTTGATCCACTGAAAATCGCAGCGGACACCGAATTGCTGGATCAGGTCACCCAGGACATCGTCACCGACCTGGGAAAGCAGGTCCTCGGCTATTTCTCCAGCCCGCAGACGCTCTATATGAAGACGGGAGACGCCCTGGCCAAGAAGCGGGATTACGAGAAGGCCGTCGAGAAATACATCGATGCGATCACCCTGGAGGAGATGAAGAATATCACAGGCCCCCTCACGACCCGGGCTCACCGGGAGATCGACCTGATGATGAACACCCTGGGCAGGTGATCGGAATCGGAGCCCGGCGTATCGTCCCGATGACGAGGCGCCACCGGGAGGGGCGTCCCGTCCCGGGCGGGACCGGATGCCCTGGCCCTGCCTGATTGATGACGCTCAAGGACAGGAGGGGCTTTGCGGACGCGGCCGCCCGCCATCAGGACCGGGCGGAAAGGGACCGGCCGCCCAGCCCCACAAGCCGATCGACGAGTGCCGTGACGATCTCGTCCCCCGTCGCATCACCCGACACCCTCAGCCACGCCGATGCGGAAAGCTCCCGGGGAAGCTCGAGGCTCTCGCGCGCCTTGAGGTAGATGGCCCAGTCGGCATCCGATACCTCGCGCGCATCCTTCGCCCGCTCGGTCATGCGCCGGCGGGTCGTCTCCTCGGAGACCTCGACGTATACGAGCACAAAGGGGACGGACATCGAACGCGCCAGACCGATAAACGGAGCGCGCTGATCGGCTTTTCCGAACATCGCATCCACGACGACCGTTCGCCCTTCACGCAGCGCCTCCCCCGCCTCCTCCAGTATCTCCCGGTACGTGTCGTGCGTCCATTCGGGGGTGTAAATCCCTTCCTGGAAGTCCTCACCACCGTGGTGCGTCGGGGGGATGCCCGCGAGACGCTTGCGGACCGTATCGCTCCGGAAGAGGCATGCCTCGAAGGGCGCCGCGATCCGGCGCGCGGCCCAGCTCTTGCCGCTGGCGGGAAGCCCGCACATGAGGATCAGGGCCGGCGGCAGGGCATAAGAGGC
Source organism: Thermodesulfobacteriota bacterium (assembly GCA_040755475.1). GTDB lineage: Bacteria > Desulfobacterota > Syntrophia > Syntrophales > UBA5619 > JAKAFS01. Next base: position 18,887 of record JBFMBA010000235.1, on the reverse strand, counting down.
GGCCAGGTGAAAATAGCCTCTCGCCTCACACCGGGCTTCCGTCCGCGCCTGCGCATCGAGCGATTCGTCGAGCGACCGGAGCGAGGCCACCTTCCCCCTGACGTACGCCCGGTAGAGCTTGTAGAAAGGGATCAGCTCGACCAGTGCCTCATCGCCGCTGTGGCGAACATACCGGTGGACCAGAAACTGGCCGAAGCCGCGGAAGCCCCGGGCATCGAGGTCCATGACGAGAAATGCCAGGTCCGCCGCCACGTCCCCGCACCGGAAGCGGGGGGCGAACTCGATGCAGTCGTAGATCACGATCCCCTCGGGGATGAAACAGATGTTGCCGGCGTGCAGATCCCCGTGGCCGTCGCGAATCCGGCCCCGGGCAACTCGCTTCTCGAGCCGTCCGGCGTGGTCGTCGAGATACCCGAGGCTGACCCGCTCCAGGTATGAGAACAGGGAACGGGTGATGGTGCCCCGCTCGAGGGCATCGATGTCGGTGACGAGGGCCCGGGTTTGCGCGAAGTTCTCCTCCACATTGAACCGGATCGCGGCGGGCGATCCGTGCTCATCGACACCCGGACCCGTGGGCGCCTGCCCGTGAAAATCGGCCAGCAGCTCCGCAAGGGCGCGCATCATGGCGTTGTCGATCTCCCCGCGCCCGAGCAGTTCGTCCATCATGCGGTCGACGGGCAGGCGGATCATCTTCACCGCATAGTCGATCACCTCGCCGTCGCCATCGATCCGGACGGTTCCGTCCGCACCGCGTGTGACAGGAACGACACCGAGATAGGTCTGCGGCGCGAGCCGCCGATTCAGGCGAACCTCCTCCCGGCAGAAGAAGCGTCGTTTATCGAGGGTTCGATAGTCGAGGAATCCAAGATCGATCGGGCGTTTGATCTTGTACACATGCATCCCCGCAAAAAACAGCAGGGAGATGTGCGTCTGAATGAATTCCACCCCGTCGACGGGATAGGGATAGGCCTCGGGAAGCCGCAGCGCCGCAATCATCTCCTCGGTCGAGATCATGGGATTACCTCACCGATTCCCCGCCGAACAGTTCTACCATTTTCCGCACCAACGCGGGAAGCGAAGGATCGCGCGCACCCATGACAAGGATGCAATCGCCCGATCGCACATCGCTCCGCAAACAGTCCAGCAGCTCGCCGCGGTCCCCGACCGCCTGCGCATGGAATGACACGGGACCGAGGCCGGTAATGAGATCCCCCGAGAAAATATCTTTGTCGGCTGTGCCCCCGGCATAATAGATGGGAAGAAGGTAGAGGGAATCATCATGGCGGAAGATGCTTCGAAAGGTGGTGATGTATTCATCCCTCAGAAATCGCGTCGGGCCGAACCCGTGGGGCTGGTACACGGCGACAAGTCGCGCCGAGATCCCCCGCGCGGCGCCCACCGCAGCCGCTATCTTTACAGGGTTATGGGCATAATCATCGACGACGTGAATGTTCTGTGCTGTTCTGGTGACGGCGAAACGTCGCGCCACACCCTCGAACGTTCTCACCGCATCGGCGAGAACCGGTCCCCGGCAGCCGAAATGCTCGCAGACGCAGAGGGCGCCGCGCAGATTCTCCAGGTTGTGGCTTCCCGGAAGGGGCAGATGATATTCAATGCCCTCGCGAAAAAGCTTCACCGACATGGGCAGGAGCTCTTCTCGTTCCGGCCGCCAGACGGCCGAGCCCTCTCGCCCGAAGCGAACGGAGGCAGGCTTCTTTGCAAGGATCGGATCGTCGGCATTCAAAGCAGCCCAGGAAGAGTTCGAAACAAGCGTCTCAAAATATCCCGCTATCTCGCCAATGCCCTTGTGATCCTTGGAGATATTGAGAATGATCGAGGCCTCCGGAGTATATTTGACAAGGGTTCCGTCGCTCTCGTCGGCCTCTGCAACCAGCAGATCGGAGCCGCCGCTCCAGGCGTTGCCGATGAGCCCTTGCTTTTCGAGCCTTCGCAAGGGTGCGCCGCTGATGAGGGAGGGGGACTTGCCGCAGGCGGTCAGGAACTCAAATATCATCGCCGTCACCGTCGACTTACCGCTTGTACCGGCCACGGCAATCGTCCTTTTCGAGGCGATCATCGCGGCGAGCAGATCGGACCGATGGATGACGGGAAGCCCGCGGGCGCGGGCAACGGCGACGTCGGGGTTCGATTCCTCTATGGCCGACGAGCAGCAGAGCACGTCGGCATCCTCAGGGACGCCCGACCCGTCCTGACGGGCGATGGCGCAGCCGAGCCCCTCGAGGGACTGCCTCAGGTAGGCGGTGTCCCCGCCGTCAAACAGACGGTCCGAACCCGTCACCGCGATCCCCTGAAAACGAAGGTACTGCGCCAGGGCACTCATGCCGGTGCCGAAGATACCCGTCATATGGACGCTCCGGCACCGTCTTTCGCCGATCACAACCGGCGGCGGATCGATGTACACAAGGGTGCCGACGCACACCCTGTCAAAGAGGCGCATCACATCCTCATTTCGCAGAACCAGACACCCCTGGGACAGGGGGGCTCCCACCCGCTTCTCCCGGTTTGTGCCGTGGATGTAAATGAAACGCTCGTAGGAATCGACACCCGCGCCCCTGTTGATCCCCTCCTCCAGACCTTCCAGACGCAGGATGCGGGTGAGTATGAGTTGATCTTCCACGTTGACCCCGTCCCAATCGATGCCCGTATCCATGCGGTCTTTAAAGATGCGCCCGTTGGGTGCGCCGGCCCCTATTTTCTCCCCGATGCGGTGGAGGCCCGGGGGCGTCTTGAAGGAGTTCTCGCGGATGCCGCTGCCAAAACGGGAGGTCGAGGCATCGAACCTCTCGATGATCATATCCTTTTTACAGACGAAAAGTGTTTGTGACTCGATAGATTGAAGGAGAAACGTTTCTCCGGGATCCGTCATGAATTTCACTAATTTCTTATAGATACAATATAAGCGGGCGTTATCCATCCTATATTCGTCCCTCTGCCGTAAAGGCCGTCCACTATAGTATGCTACACGTTATACATGATTATTTTCAGAATTACCGTAGCAGATTTACCGGATCGACTGTGCTGTCGATTCGAATTCACTGTGCAACGCTTCGGGGGTTCTCCCGGACCGTACCAATTCGACCGTGCGACGGCGGAACTCCGGGGGATAAGGTGGGTGGGCCTTTGCCATATGGACGCCTCCTTCTGAAAGAATATGGTGTCCACGGAAACGGGTCAACTCCACATCCGGGGTGACCTTGAGCCTGAGGGTGCGCTCAAAGACGTGCCGCAGGCTTTGCATGACCCGCTCTCCCTCCAGCCGGCCCATCACCAGGACGATGAAATCATCGGCATGACGGGCAAAACGATGCCCGTGCTGTTGGGGCTCGTTGTCCAGGTCATCCAGAAGCACATCCGCCATGGTGGTGACAGGGGTCCGCCCCGGGGAAAACCAACCGCCGATGCTGTTCGGTTGCGATCATTTCACATCTGCCAATCCGTTGGCCGAATCGATCCGCAGGGTCAAAAGCAGCAGATCGAACTCCCCCGTGGTCAGACGTACCGGCTGCATGCGCGCAGCGAGCCTGCTCTGACGCGGGTTTTCCAGCCATTTCTGCAATGCATCCCGGCTCCACCGCCCACCGTCGCGGTACGTTTTAGGGTAAAACACGGAAAAGAGCCCCGAAAGGTTCGGCCCGATGTCACCGGCCCCCAGTCCGCCGAACGGTTCGCTCAGGACACGATGGCAGGGGCCGCACCGCCTGATGAAAATATTCTCTTCCCGCCGTCCTTCATCCGCGAAATGGACCACCTGCGGTATCTCCTGGCCCTTGCCCTCCGCGGCGTTTGCCCCCGCCAGAATCGCGTTGACGAGGGGGCCGATCTGTATCTCGTCCAGATGGAAGTTCGGCATGAACGATACGGGGGATCGGATCGAATCGGAGATCGCCTGCGGTGCGACATTGCGCACCAGACTGCCAAGGTCCGCTGCCAGGCGGTTGCCCTTTTTTTCATACACATGGCAGCGGCGGCATGCCAATCCCGCGACGAGTTTTCTCCCTCGCGCCACGACCGGGCTTTCCTTCAGCGTAAAGTGGGCATACCGGCCTGCAATGAGATCGTGGTGCGCAATCTCTTTCCTGTCGGTGCGGCCGTCTCCCCGGTGGCAGCCAATGCAGCTTCCCCGCTCGGAATGGTGCGGCCGATGGCAGGAGAGGCACATGTTCCGCCCGGCCGGGAGCGCCGCAACAGGCAGCTGAAGCAGCACGGCCAGCGCGATCAGAACGGTACGGTACATTCCCAGTTGACCCCCCTGAAGAACATGGCGATCACCGTCAGAGCGGTGATGAGGCCAAAAACGGCAAGCGTCACAACATTCACCCAAAGCTGGTCGCCCGGGAACCACCGCGCCTTCTCCGCCGCGCGGGCAGGCGGCAGCCAGGGCAGCGCCAGAAAGAGCAGGGCGAGAAGGGCGACCGGATAGACCAGCAGGTTCGAATGACTGACCAGCTCCTGTATCCAGAGAAGAAACCAGGCCGACTTCACCGGGTTCGGCACCCGGCTGATGTCGGCCGGCCCCTGCAACGGCGCGGTGATGAACAGGGCAAGAACGAGCAGCGCACCACCGAACACGGCCATCGCACGATTGATCATGCGGAAGAAGTGGGGCGAGCTTCGGATGAAACCTCTCATGACACGGCCTCCATTGTTTCGGTGCCTGAAGCGGGTGCGCATGACAAGCGGAATACACTGGAACGAGCGCCGGATTTCACCCAAAACCGATATGCTCGACTGTCGCCTGGCCGTTGCCCACCCCAAAGCATGCGGGAACGATGCCCGTGTTGCGCGCTGCGGCGGATCGTTTGTCGGCCAAGTCGTCTCACAGGTACGGCAGAACCCCCTTGTCTCTGCGGATGCGGTAAAAATGGAGAAACGAGAGAAGCAATAGCGCCAGCGGTGCAAGCATGATATGCAGTATGTAGAAACGCAGCAGCGACATGGGCAGCCCCACCCCGTCCGGAACGAGGATCCCCAGCGCCACATTGCCAAGGAAAGTACCGGCGACCAATTCCATGCCGGTCTGCGTCGCCCAGAGGCTGAGCTGGTCCATCGGGAGGAGATAGCCGGTGTAGGCGGAAAAAATGGCAACCAGTAGCAGCGAAAAGCCAATCAGCCAGTTGAGCTCGCGCGGTTTGCGGTATGCCCCGGTCAGGATGACCCGCAGCGTGTGAAGAAAGATCAGCACAAGGAAGACGTGGGAGGTCAGCCGGTGCAGGCTCCTCAGGTAGCGCCCGCCCCAGACGGAGGATTCGAGAAAGAGAATGGAGCCGAACGCCTTTTCCGGCGACGGCTGGTAATAGAAGAGTAGCAGCAGCCCGGAAACCCCGAGGATCATGAAGGCGGTAAAAGCCAGTCCCCCCAGGCAGAAGGTATAGGTGATCTTCAGGCTGCTCTTCAGCACGAGTCTCGGAAACAGGTGTTTCAGGAATTCCTTGAACAAAAGCAGACCCCATTACAGCCGGCCCGAACGGCGGGGACCAGTCTAAAAAATCCTCACAGACGCCTTTGGCCCGGTCAGGCTAAAGGAGAACCGCGACCCGGTCGCCGCGCTCTTCGAACGGATACCGGACCAGCGGCCGGTCGGCCGGCCCCTTGACGACATTGCCCCGCCGGTCAAATACACTGCCGTGGCAGGGGCAGATCAACTCCTGCGGCGTCACGCCTACAGTGCACCCCAGATGCGTGCAGACCAGGCCAAGGGCATAGATCTCTCCGGCTTCGCGAATGACAGCCACCCTTGACTCCCGATAAACAAGCGCCCCGTGGACCGGTATGGCCGACTTCTCCACCACCAGCAATCCCCTCTTTGGCGCGATCGTGGGACGAAGGAATTTTCCGATCAAAAAGAGCGCTGCCGGCAGCGATATCAGCGCGGCGATCAATTTTCGACGCGATCGATCAGGCTTTTCCATCGCTTCACATAGGCTTTCTGATAGGCCGGCCCCTTTTTCACCATCCGGAGGTGGCGCGAAGCCGGAAGAAAACCGCCGTTCGCCACAGTCTGGCCGCTTCGCTGCCAGAAAGAGGCGAGCGTCATGCCGTCGGCCTGCAGCCGGTAGATCCTGTTTGCCTCTGCCTCCAGCAAAAAGCGGCGGGGATTGTCGTGACACCCGTCGCAAAGGGGGGCGCCGCGGCGGACGGTGTGGGGAAAATAGGCCTTCCATTCGGCCGCCATGAGTCGGTTTTCCGCACCGACCACCCTTTCGTTCCGGATGTCCGTGAAGAAGAGGATGAACTGGGGCCTGATGGGGCTCACTTTTCCTCTGGCATTGATCCCCAGCGGCGGGGCGTCCTGTTTTTTCAAATAGGCACTTTTCACGTAATCGCCGCTGTTCTTCGCGACCCGGAACTCTTTCTGCGACGGGCTGTCGGTGAAACGGAGATAAAAGGTCCCGTATTCCTGCGGCGCCCACGCGGAATGGCAGGCGAAGCATTCCAGTTTCTCCCGGTGGGCGGCGATTTGATGTTCGATGACGGTTTGCCTGACTTCGTGGCAATCGACACACCGCTTCGCAGAGGTCGCACCCGCCACCAGGCTCTTCATCGAGTGGCACGCCGAGCAGGCCATCCCCGCCTCCGCATGGACATCCGGCGTCATTTTCAGGTAGGTTTCGCCGTCCACCCGAAGCCCGCGCTGATAGCGGAGGCTCTCCTCCCTGGGCGCCATGCCGAAGTAATCGCGCCCGACAAAATAGCCCTTGTGGCAAGCGAGGCAACTGCGGTCGGACGCCTTCGAGAGGGCGTGGCCCTTACCGCCGTGGCAGTCGGTGCAGCCGCGCAGATGGCAGCCGCTGCAGTTTTTCTGGAAGAAGGCCGGATCGTTTCTGCCCACGGTCCGGTCGACAAATCGCCGCTCCCGGCTTCTTGTTCCCATCGGCTGGTCGAAAAGCGCGTCATACCCCTTGTGGCAACCGACACAGCCGGCGGCGCGGCTGACCGCGGAGGCGGGGTTGCCGATCGCCTTCGCCTCCGTTCCGTGACAGGCGGTGCACGACAACCCGGCATGGACCCCTTTCGGGACAACCGGGTGGCAGATTGTGCAGTTTTCGCCGGCTGTGCCGTCGGTCGCGCTAACGGCCAGAAAGCAGGCGGCGATGCAGAGCATCATCCAGCGCACGGTAATCGAGTTCCTTTCGATAAATGGGATCCGCCGCCTTGGTGTGGCAGACAATACAGAGGTTCACCGCCAGTGTTCGGCGCACCTCCTGCCCGTTCAGCGGCCGGGAGTTCTCCCGGGTGACGGCGGAGAAGGCCCTGACCTCGCCCCCCTGCAGCGTCAGAAATCCGTCGAGCGGCTTGTCGGTCGATTTTTCGCAGATCAGCGTGGCCCTGAAGCTGTCGCCCTCCACCACATGCTGGCCGAAACCAAGGAAAGCCGGGTTGGCGTGACATTCGCCGCACCCGATCGCCTTTTTTCCCGTGTTGTGCGAATAAAACGGCGCGAAGCGCAGTTGCGGTCTCCCCTTGTATGTGGCGACGTACTCCTGCTTCGAGGCGCTCCCGTCCGCCTCGAGAACGGTGACGAAGGTCTGGCAGCCGGGGGTGACCGGGGAGATTCTTCCCCGCTGGTTCAGCGCCAGCGGAAAGGGGTAGAGCATCCGGTAATCTTCGGTTTCGCTGAAGCGACCGGGGGTCACCTCGTCGCGGATGTGGTCTATCCCCTTCTTCCCCTTGTCGTATGTCGTGTGGCAGCCGTAACACTGGGCCACCGTGCGCGAATGGCAGGCGGTGCACTCCAGGCGGCTGTGGCCCACCACCGTGTGTTCGGGCGTCCCGGTGATCACCTTGCTCTTGAAGAGTTTGCCGCTCCGCTTGCCCTGAACGAAGATCGTGCCGTTTTCGTAGAACACATTGGAATAGGGCCGCCCCTTGGCGGTCAGGATCATCTTCATCCCCGGCCGCACCTGGGCCGGGTAGCTTTTTGACTCCCGCACCGCTTCGTCGTTTTCACGGGTGATTTCCCGGTAGCGGGGGAGATCGGCCCCGCCATGGCAGTCCTCGCAGCGGATCTCGGTCTGGAGATACATGTTCTCATAGGCGTAGCCGTCCCCCATCACGTCCCGCGAGGTGTGACAGTCGATGCATTCCATTCCGGCGGCGAAATGGACGTCGGGGGCGATCCGGGTCACGTTGCGCCCTCCGCCGATCATCGCAGGGCCGGGGCGGCCATTTCGCGTCGGGACCAGTGCGTTGTTGCCGTCGTTGAGCCCCTCGTAGGAGAGGGAGATCCGGCCGCTCCGATTGTGGCAGCCCAGACAGACCCGGTTGCCGGGGAGCTTTTCCATCCGGTGGCTCGCGGAATAGGCAAATTTCCCCTTGACCGTCCGATCTTTCCCTTCGTAGGTCGCGCTGTCGTTGTAGGGGAAATGGCAGGCCGCGCAGCCCGAGGCGTGGCCGCCGGCACCGGGCTCGGCGGCTTCGATACCGACATGGCACTGGGAGCAGAATTTCCGGAACAGCTCTCCGGAGAGGTGGTCGAGCTCCGCAACCGCTTCGAGCCGGCGTTCGCCGCCCTTTGCGTCGAATACGCGGTCGGCGCGTCCGGCGTAAAGCAAACCGTTCTCTCCCTCCCAGGTCAACTGGATATTCTTGATCATCCCGGTGTTCGTGTACATCAGGTTGGAACGCATCCGGCCAAGCTGGTAGGGATGACACCCGCCGCATCCCTTTTCCCAGCAGTCGGGATCGGAGGGGTTTTTCGGACCGAACATGCCGCGGTGGGCAGTCTCCCTGTCCTTTGCCTGCGGATTGCCGCCATGGCAGGAGGTGCAGGAGGGATGAGCAGCCGAAGCCTGCTCGATGCCCCGGTGGCAGGCCTCGCAGGTTGTCCGCTCGCCCATGCGCGGTGCGCAGGCCGCAACCATCAGAAGTGCCGCGTATATGAGGGCGATGAGCCGCCACGCCCGCTCTCGGGCCACGGGTGGCTCTCCGCCGCCGCCCCGGCCGTGTGATTGACAACCCTGTAATGCCATGGATCCTGATGGTACGGATAGCCCCTTCACGGCACACCCGAGGAAAAAGCCGGCGGGGCAAACCCCGCCGGCAAGGTGACGCTGCCCGCTTACAGGGCTGGGCTTCCCGGTAAGGCAGTGTACTTTTTTTGCGATGCGCCCCTCAACGCCGTCTAAAAGGCGGTGCCTTGCAGGATGCGCTCCCGGTCACCCGCATGTGTATGACGGTCGGTCGGGGCGGATCTACTTCCCGCCCTTGCTGATGCTGACCGTCTTGTTGAACTCCCGCCACAGGGAGGGATCGGAATTCATCGAGCCGTACGGGAGGTACCACAACTTGACCTCGATATCGAGTTCGTGGGTCAACAGTTTGCTGATGGTCTTCCCCTTTTCCACGACATCACCCATCGGAAAGAAGATGTCGAAACGCTCGTGCACCTGTTTACCCGGAGGAAGCCCCGTATCCTCGATGATTCCGCTCTTCTCATACGGGCCGCGCCCCATCCGGTCGCCCCGGGCGAGTTGCTGAGGCACCGGCATGTAGATCTTCTCCTGGTTGAACACCTCGCTGCCGTCTTTCTTTTTTGCAATTACCGACAGAACCAGTCGGTTGGGGGTCGGTCACCCATCCGGGATGGAGTGCCCGGACCGGTTGACCAGCTCCACCTTGACCACGGCCTTCGGCATCACATCCGTGTTGTCCCGCCAGCGGTACGCGAAGGCCTCGACCTTGAAGTCGACCGCCGCCTTGATCATGGTCGGATCCCGGTAACTCTGGATATTGTGGCCAAGTTTGCTCTTTTTCATGTGGCAGTCCTGGCATGTATCCTGTCCCATCTCGGTCTTGTAAGACCAGAGATAGCTGCCGTAGGAGGTGCTGCACTGGGTGGGCTGATCGAGATCGAGATGGGGCCCCAGACCGTGGCACTGCCCGCACTGGATCGCCTCGCTCATGATCGGGCTGATGGCCATCTTCGGGAACTTCTCCGAAGGATGGTCCCCCTCTTTGGAACCGTAAACGACCCCCGCCTTCGGGTAACCGTCCTGCCACTTGTGGGTGATCGCATTGCGGTTGTGGCAGATCAGGCAGCCGATGTTGAGGCTCTTGAGCTTTTCCTCTCCCCTCTTCACGCCGGCCTTGTCTCTCCTGGCCCTCGACTCCTTCCACGCATAAAGCGTGGCGACAAGCTCCTGGGCGACCGAATCCTCGGCGTCGGCCAGCTGCGGCAGATGACACCTGGCGCATCCCATCAGGTGCTCCACATTTACATCCTTCGGACTTTTCACCCCCGAGTAGGGCTGCTCCATCAGGCCGTTCTCGATGGCACTGATGAACGTCATCGCCGTCCGCCCCGTCCCGAAGATGGAACGGGAGTGGACCGATTTCGCTGCTTCGTCGTGCTTCTCCTTGTGGCACTCGATGCAGGAGCTGGAGTCGTACATCTTGACCAGCTCGGCGATCGTTTTTGCCTTTCCCGACCGGACGGCGATGGTCTCCTTCCATCCGATCCCCGCTTTCTGGGCCGATGCGGGCGCGGCCAGCACGACCGCCAGGACGGCCGTCAAAGCCGCTGTTGTCGTTATTTTTTTCACCATGAATCACCTCAAGCGCGGTTTCACATTGGAATGAACAGGGCCGATACACACGATAAGGCGCCCCGCCATTCGGGGGCGCCGCGCTGGCATGCGGGAAATCTCCGCGTCAGCAGCCCTGCAGCTCGTCGCCGGTAAACTCGGCCATCTCCAGCGTCGAGTCGAGTTTGATCCTGGCGGCCTTCGCCTTGCTGAACCTCAGCACCAGCTCTTTTCCTTTGATCCCCAGGATTTTCGGGGCACCGCCGCCTGCGGTGACGTTCTTGCCGGCCTTGATCCAGACCGGCAGGGCCCCCTCCACCATAACGGTGACCTTGTCCGTTTCAATCTTGATGACCTTGCCGTTCACGGTATCCTCGGCCAGGGCGGCTGCCGCCAGACCCATCACCAACAGGGCGGTCATGATCATCAAACCGATTTTCTTCAACATGGTCTTCTCCTTTTCTCACCGGCAGGGTGGTGGCGCCTGACCCTCTGGTCATTTTGCGCCACGTACTCCCTGTGCCGCTTCAGGCAGATGAATCCCTGAAACACCACCCCACGGGGTGCGGGTTGCTATTTCTTTTCAAGCTTGTTGAGCCGTTCTTCGAGGTAGTCCAGCCTCGCCTTGATCCCTGAGACATCCCTCACCGCATTGTTCACCGGCCTCATGTGGTAGTAATGCTCGTTTTCAACAGGCGTATCGGGCCTCGCGCCCCAGACGACCCAACTGTCCTCATAGATCTTCACATTCTTGTATCCGAGCCATTGAAGGGCAAAGAACGAATAGGCCGTCCGGCAGCCCCTGTGGCAATAGAGAATGACCGTGTTCTCCTTGGGAATATCCTTGTAAACCGCGGCAAGGGCTTCCAGGGGCAACATTTTTTTCGTTTCCTTGTCCAGGTTTTTCTCATAGGAGACGTGGATCGCACCGGGAATTCTTCCCATGCGGAGCGTTGAGCTCTCGAGCGCATTGTACTCGTCCGACGAGCGGGTATCGATCAGGGTCACATTTTTCGGCTGCTTCTTGGCGATCCCGATCATCTCTTTGGTCGATACATACAACTTGTTGTTCATCTTCTTTGGATCGGCCGTGAAAACGGCCGGAACAGGGGTCACGGGGTCGGTCTGGACCTGTTTGCCGCTTTTCACCCACGCCTCATAGCCTCCGTCGAGGTAGTAATACTGCTTCACGCCCATCCGGATCGGAATTTGCTCGCAGGCCACATGGTAATCGCCTTGCTTGCCGTAAATGATCAGCCCCTTGTTGTTGTCGAGGCCGATCTTTCCGAAGAGCTTCTCCGCCTCCTTGACGGAGACGACCCGGCCGTCGACGGGGTGCTTCAACACCGCGACCACCGGTTTCCCATAGGTCACGGCGCCCGGGATATGTCCCGCTTCGTACTCCGCCCCGCTCCGGCCATCGAGTATCACCCAGTTGGGGTCGCCTACCTTTTCAGCGACAAACGCCACGTCGCAGACATTCCCCTGTGTTTTCACAAACGCCTGGGCCTGCGGAACCAAGCAGGCGATCAACACCGCCGCGACCAACAAAACCAGTTTTCTTCTCATTTACAACCTCCTCTTGTTTCGTTTTTCCCTCTTCCGTTCAATCGACTTCCGTCCACCGGGCAGTCCTGACCGGAAAATGGTTCCCCTTTTCGACATCCATGCTGATACCCCCGAAGGACTCACCCGGCATCCCCCTCTTCGGTCACCCCCAGATAATTTTTTTCGAACTCGACGAATCGACCGGTCAGTTCTCCAAGGCACCGGTAAAACGGGAGATGCGCCACTTCCGCGATCCTCTTGCAGAACGGCGGAACCCACGGAAGCAGAAACCGTGAAAAGAAATGCATCTGCACCTCTTCCAGCCTGATTTTTTCAGCGCCCGCGAGTCGCGCCGCCCGGTCCGTCAGTATTTCCATGAATTCAAAGCCGCTGACGATATAGTCGGGAACACTGCGGAGACCCGCCTGGGGCACATAACCGTTCTGACGGTCGCAGCAAAATACCCCCTCCGGGGCAATCGTCTGTGACGGTGCTTCCTGAAGCCACCTGCCATCGAAGGACACTCCGTCGCACGGAGGGGCGAGCGCCCTGGGAAAAAGGCCGACACAGATACGCCGATGGTCGCGCATCATCTCGCAAGCCATCCCTTCTTTCTCTTCCAGGACAAGCGCCTCCCAGTGCGGAAGGGCGCCACCGCCGCCCTCGATCAACAGGCCGAATGACTCCTGCAACAGCTTGATCCAGCCCCCTGCCACCATCCATCGGGTACGCCCCCCCTGGGGAGGGCCATAACAGCCGGAGAGCGTCCTGTAGAAGATGCTCCGGGCCTCTGATCGATTCATGTGAACCCAACCCTTCCGATGCACCGAGAAAGCTGCCATAGCCACGCTGCTTTGCGACTCGGGGCGAACAAATTCCACGGCCGAGTAAGGCAACATCCGTACCAGCGGGGCACATTAAAAATATAGAATGATTTTAAATGGGTTTGAAAACTGCGGTGGGCATGAGAAGGCAGAATATTACCGAAAAGTAACGTGTTTACGGAACGAGCACTGAAGCCTCTGGAAATGCGCCTGAATCCAAATTTTACCTCCCGGTAACATCGGTTACCGGGGGTAAACAAACTAGATCTCGATCTCCAATCCTTTGATTTTTTCCCATAGATTTTTTCTTGAAATCCCAAGAATCTCGGCAGCCTGACCCTTTTTCCCCTTGGTCATCTCGAGAACATTCTGGATGTGCTCCCTTTCAAAAATCGCCACTGCCTGACCGAGGGACTTGTCAGCCAAGGCGCTTCTGTGCACCACACCGGCCGGGCCCGTCTGTCCGGAAACCTCATCCGGAAGGTCATGGGCCTGAATCACCGTCCCCTTGATCAGTGCGATAGCCCGCTCGAGCATGTTTTCCATCTCCCGGATGTTTCCGGGAAAAGGGTACTTCAGCAAAAGCAATTTTGCCTCTTCCGACAGGCCGGTAACCTCCTTCCCCATCTTGCGGGAAAGTTTCTTGATCAGGTGATCCGTCAGGAGCAGAATGTCTTCTCGCCTTTCCCGAAGAGGCGGCAGAGCGAGCGGCACCACATTCAAGCGGTAGAAGAGGTCTTCGCGAAAGTTCCCTTCCTGGATGCCGGTTTTGAGATTTTTCAGTGTGGCACAAATCAGACGAACGTCCACAGAGATCGTCTCGTTTCCGCCCACCCTTTCAAATTCCCGTTCCTGGAGAACGCGCAGCAATTTGACCTGAACCGACAGCGGCAGGTCCCCGATCTCGTCGAGAAAGAGCGTGCCCCGATTGGCCAATTCAAACCTCCCTCTCCTCTGCCGCAGCGCACCGGTAAAGGCCCCCTTCTCATGACCGAAAAGTTCGGTCTCCAGAAGCGTTTCAGGCAATGCGGCACAGTTGACCTTGATGAACGGGGCATCCTTTCTCGTGCTCTGGAGATGGATCGCGTTGGCTGCAAGTTCCTTTCCGGTGCCGCTCTCTCCGTGGATGAGCACCGTGGCATCGGTTTGCGCGACAGTCTCAATCAGTTCGTAAATCCTCAGCATCGATGGGCTTTTCCCGATCAGCCCCTCGAAACCGTACCGTTCTTCCACCCTTTTGCGCAGCGAGATATTCTCCTCCTCCAGCTGCTTCATCCGGATCAGCCGCTTCACAATCAATAGAAGCTCATCCATCGAAAAGGGCTTTGTCAGATAATCGCTCGCCCCCTCTTTCATCGCCATCACCGCCGAATCGATCGAGCCGTATGCCGTCATCAGGATCACCTGGGTCTCCTGGTTCAGGAGCTTGACCTCCTTGAGGATACGGATCCCATCACTGTCCGGCAGCCGCAGATCGGTAATCAGGATATCGACCCGTTTTTCCCGGAGAATATCCATCCCTCGTGCTCCGGTCTCCGCCGTGGCGACCTCGTATCCCTCCGCCGTCATCGCGTCCCGTACGGTGACCCGCATCATCGGTTCATCGTCGATCACCAGTACCTTTGTCCTATCTGTCATAGTGCACCTTTCGCCCTCATCGGCACCGCTATCGTGACCAGAACGCCTTCATTTTTCAGGTTGGCGATCCGGATCGTTCCCCCGTGCTGTTCAATGATTCGCTGACTGAGCCAAAGCCCCAGCCCGGTCCCCTCGCCATCCGACTTCGTCGTAAAGAAGGGGTCGAATACCTTCGGAAGGTTCTCTTCCGGAATTTCCGCCCCCGTATTTGAGATCCCGATCACCATCTGTCCATCGGAAATCCGTGCGTCGATCCCAAGGAGCCCTTCTTCCGGCATGGCCTGAATGGCATTGAGAAGAAGATTCACCAGCACCTGTCCCACCTGGTCTTTATCCATCGGGACCGGTGGAAGCCCCTCGGGGATCCTCAGCGCGACCCGGATCCGGTTGTTCCTGATCTGGTAATCCAGAAGCGCAAGCGTCCTTTCCAGGAGGGAACGGAGATCGATCATCGACATTTCAAGGCTTGGATTGCGGGCATATTCGAGAAGGTTCGTCACCCTCCGCTGGATCCGCCTGACCCCCTCCTCCATCAGGTCCAGATACTCCCTGCGCTGCTGCGCCGACTGGCCGCCCTTTTTGAAATGGTATACGCAGTTGAGGATACCCCCCAGCGGGTTGTTGATCTCATGGGCGAGGCCGGAGGTCAGTTTCCCGATCGCCACCATCTTTTCCGTCATGAACAGGGCCTTCTGAGCCCGCTCTCTCTCCTCCTTGTCCGCTTTGATCCCTTGGAGCATGCGGTAAAAACTATGCTGAAGGGTACCGATTTCATCCTGGCGCGTCTCGGATGGCGCAGGAGGATCGTTCTGCAACATCTGTAGATCCATCTCCAGCGAAAGCGATTTGAGCGGTCGGGTAATCAGCCCGAACAGAACGCCGATAGCGGCAATGACGATCAGAATGAATCCGACGGTATAGAACACATATCTCCAGATCAGACGGGTGATTTCATTCCGTGACTCTTCCAGGGAGATTCCGATCCGGAGCGTACCCCAGCGCTTGGTTGAAATGGCCAGCGGCGCGGAGATGTCCAGAAGCGAAGAAGAGGGGCGCTGAAGCAGGGTCTCCTTTGCCGAGAGGGCACGCAGGGTATAGGAATCGTCATAGAGGTTCCCTATCTCCACCGTGGTGCTATGGGTGATCACCTCGCCCCGCGGGTCCAGTATCATCGCATAGCGGATCGGGATGTCCCTTCTTTTCATCAGATCGGAGATATAGTTATCGAGCAGCCCGCTCTCGTCCACAAGGCCGACATCTTCGTAGAGCATGGTGTTGGTGCAGGAGATCGCAAGCGACTCGACGATGGCCGTCCCCTCTCGAACGATCGCGTTTTCCATCAGCCCCTTTTCACGCGTAATTGTCCAGTAGGACAGCCCGGACATGATGACGATCACGAGGGTGGAAAGATAGAGGGTGAACTTCCCCTGAATGGTGCGCGGCAAGTGGAATGGCATCACTCCCGGAGCGCCCCTTTCTCGCCGCTGTCGATGGGAATGGACCGGAGAATTTTTCGGATCTCATCGTAATCGGAATCGACTGCCTCGATGAAGCCGTATTTGAACTCCTCGTCCCACTCCTCCATTCGCTTGCTGTGGTTCGGATCCCGGGGATTGAGTTTCAGCAGGGCGGCCTTGACGGACATGACCAGGGCCTTCGGCGCCGTACGGTGGATGATGATGGGAACCGTCGGGATGGGGTCCGTGTGGTGGATGAACCGGACCCCTTCATGCCGGTACTGTCGGGCGACCACATCCTTCACGGCTCCGGCGTCGAACTTCCCCTTCAGAACCGCATTCACGACCGAATCATGATGCCGGAGAAAAGCGTACCCTCCCAAATCCTTCAGCCCGATGCCCGCCCTCTTCAGATCATACATGGGAACAGTAAAACCGGCCGTCGACCAGGCCGGACCGAAAGCGAAGCGCTTCCCTTTTAGGTCGGCAAGGTGCTGTATCGGGCTGTTTTGCCTGACGACAACAATGCCCCGATAGTACGGTTTCCCGTCCTTGTTCAGAGGCCGGAGAATCGGCCTCACGGGATATCGTTCGCTTGCCTGCACATATGGGACGGGCCCGCAGGAAGCGATCTGCAGCTCGCGTCCTCCGATCCGCTCGATCGTATCCTGATAGATCCTGGAAAGCCTGATCTCAAAGCGGTACGGTGTGTTTTCGCTCAGATAATCAACGAAAGGCTGATAGAGCTGATACATGATCCGGGGATTGTACTTGGGGCAGAGACCGAAGGGGATCGTCTCCGCAGAGAAGACCGGGGAGGCTGTATGAACCGAAAAGCAGACGCAGAGACAAAGCAGAGCGACGGCAGATCGATCCCGCATCGACAACGCGACCTTTTGCACAGGTTTCACAGATGACATTGGACAGATACCTCACCATCATGATGCGAAAGGCGACGACGCCAATACAGATCATCAGCGATGGGATTCAACCACTTTGTACAGGATGACCCTCTCCGGCAGCGACAGGCCGGTCACCGACATCACGAATGGACGGACCCGATGATGGACAAAACATTGCTTTCTGCGGGTGTACTGTAGAAGGGCTGTTTTTGCATGTCAAGGAATTTATCACGCCGCAACGGATCTGCTGTGCGAATCACTCCCTGCCGCCGGTCGTTTGCCAGCGTGCTTGACGCATTTTCTCCTGTCGCATTTTCTCCTTGACGTAGATTGATAATGGAATTAAATTCCAGCGGTAAAACTCGGTTGTGTCAAATACAGGGTAGAATAGGCAGGCGATCGATACGTGCATGAGAAGGGCTCGAGACGCATCATGGAGAGCTTTACGGGAATTCAGCAACGAAAGGAGGATTGACCGGCAGGAGGGGGGCGGCTGGCCGGCCGATGACCCGACGAAGGAGGGATGATCCGGGAAGCAGTGATCGAGGGCTAGGATCGTAAGAATTTTTCCACAACCTCACCAGAAGGAGGCCACAATGAACAAGAGGATCCTGACTGCAACATGTTGTGCTGTCTTTTGGCTTGCGCTTTTCATGCCGACCTTTGCGACCGATGCGCAGGCCGCCGATAAACTGGGATGGATCGGTCCCGTTTACAAGGAGCTGTCCGACAGCCTCATGAAAGGCTTCAAGGCACACTACAAGAAAACCTACGGCAAGGACGTGGACATCACCTTTGTCCATCCGGGCGGCTGGCCGGTCTGTGTGGACAAACTCAGGGCGTGGGGGAACAAGCCCGACGCCGACATCTTTCTGGGTGCCGGCGCCCCGGCGCACGAGGTTCTGAAGAAAGAGGGCCGCGTCGTTCCTTACAAGCCGAAGGACTGGAATATGGTTCCCGCCGTCTGGAACGGCATGAAGGTCAAGGATGACGCCGGCCTCTGGACCTGCTTCGCCCCCTGGATCGTCACCAACCTGTACAACGAGAAAGTGCTCAAAGCCCTGAAACTCCCCCCCCCGAAGACCTGGAAGGAATTGCTGAACCCCATCTACCGGGGCAACATCGTTCAGACACTGCCCTACGCCTCGGGCACGATGCATGAGGTTGTCGAGATTCTTCTGCAGGGCTTCGGCGAGAAAGAGGGTTGGGCGATGAACCGGCTGCTCGCCGCGCAGCTGGCCCGCTTTTCAACGGGAAGTACCGACACGACCCACCTGACCAGCCGCGGGGAGGCGCCCATCGGCATCGCCCAGCCGCAGATGAACGCCATGGTGGCCCGCAAGGACGGCTATCCCGTGCGCGACCTGCTCCCCGACAAGACGATACTGGTGCCCGAAGCGGTCGCGCTGCTGAAGAACGCGCCCAACGAAGCGGTCGGGAAGATCTTTCTGGACTGGCTGTTCAGCATGGAAGGGCAGAAATTCGTACTGGAGGGAGGCTATTTCGCCGCCCGGACGGACATCAATTTCTCCCAGTGGGAAAAAGAGGGCGTTGTCATGGCCAAACACGCCAAAGCGGCCCTCGGGGTCGAAAACTTCTGGGATCTGAAGGTCGGTTTCATCAATTATGACCTCGATCTTGCGGCAAAGCGATGGGACGAGGTCAATCGCTACTATGAGAGGGAAATCTACAGGAAGTGGGGTGAACTCAAGGGCAGCCTCTTCCTGATTGAGGAGGTCGAGGGAGAGGTCGCGGCGGCAAAAGCGGCCAAGATGAACACCAAGAAGGCCGAGGAAAAGATCAAGGAGGCCCGCAAGCTCTTCGAGCAAGACGGCAATTATGCCGTCGCGCGACTGGCCGCGACGACGGCCCGTTCCCTGCTCGTGAAGAAGTGAGGACTGCCAAACAGTCAGCAGGGATGAAGTCTGCCTGATTCCAAGCCGGATGTCGGGCAGGGGCGGGCCTCGGCCCGCC
>JBFMBA010000234.1:0-3789 GCA_040755475.1 Thermodesulfobacteriota bacterium | reverse complement strand
ACGATCTTGATGTGCGGCTTGGGATTGATGAGCCCCTCTTTGATGCGCTTGATGTAAAGCGGCCCCAGATGGGCGACGCCGTGGGAATCGATGCCTCTCAGGTCGGTTGCCACCAGCATGCGCGCGGTCCGCTCGGCGTCCTCCTCGGGTACGCCGGCCATTTGCAGTATCTTCGCGGAGAAACGGGTCAACTTTCCGGGATCAACGGTCACCTTACTCGTCATTTCTTCCTCCTGCTTGTTGTTTACGGTCTCAGGGCCACGCGGATACAGTCCGGATCGCCGCTCATGAAGAGCTTCATTCCCTGCTCGGCCTCGTCCAGCGGAAAGACGTGAGTCGCGATCTTCTCGATGGGGTATCGACGGGAGTTGATGATTTTCACGGCGTCCGCGACCTCGGCCACCTGGCCCAGGGCGCCCTTGAGGGTCAATTCTTTCAGGACCACTTTCTCCATCAGCAGCGGGACCTGCTGCCCGGCATGGGGAAGCCCGGGCAGAGAAACCCTGCCGAGGGGTCTGGCCAGATCCAAAGCCATGTTCATGCCGGGCGCCGTGCCGGTGCACTCCACGACGACGGAGGCCATCATGCCCGAGGTGATGTTCCGGACCGCCTCCACCACATCGGTCTCGTCGGCGACCAGGGTATGGTGTGCGCCGAACTCGGCCGCAAGGGCCAGCCGTTTGCGATCTTTGGCGAGTCCGACCATCACGATCGGCTCGGCGCCGGATTCCACCGCGGAGATCACGCTCGCGAGCCCCTGGGCGCCGGGGCCGAGGATGACGACGCTCTCCAGGAACCGCACCTGCCCTTTGGTCCTCACCCAGCGGATGCCGTTTCCAATGACGCTGGCCAGGTGAGCCGCTTCCGGCGCCACATCCGGCCGGATCCTGTGGACCTTGGAGCCCCAGGAGACAAAGAGGTGCCGGCCGTATCCGCCGAAGAGATGGGGAGGCGTCGTACAGGAATCGCTCGTGCCGTAAACGCGCCGCTTCACGCAAAGCTGGTAGTGACCGGTAGAGCAGAACTCACACCATCCGCAGGAGAGGTACGGCTCTACAACAATTCGGTCTCCGAGAGTGACCTGGTATCGCCGGGCGGCCTCTTCGCCGATCTCCTCGACGAATCCCACCATCTCATGTCCGAGGATAAGCGGGTAGGGTGGGTTCCAGACCGATGTCCCCATGTACTTCTTGGGTTCCGAGCCGCAGATCCCCACCATCTCGACCCTGAGGAGCAGGTCCTTCGGCCCGATAGCGGGGAGCGAAAACTCCCAGGTCTCCATTTGCTGGGGCCTGACGACGACGACCGACCTTGTTGTCCCTGGCATCAGGGGCGCCTCCCGTCAAAAAATGATCTATTCACAGTCTCAAAATCAACTCGTCATGCCGGACCCGATCCGGCAACCGATCCTTTACCGGTTCACATCCCGGCCTTTGTCGGGGTGATGCGCCGAAAGGACCTCTGGATTCCGCCCCGGTTTTCACCGGGGTGATGCGCCGGAATGACGACACTGATCAGCACCAGGGCGGCTGGGGTATCGCCTCGATATCGGTCACGACGTCGACCACCACCGGGCGGTTGGCCTTCAGGGCCTGCTCCAGGGCACCCCGGATATCGCCGGGCCGCTCGACCCGCAGCCCCAGGCAGCCCATGTTCTCCGCGATCTGCGCGAAGTTCGTTTCTCGAAACACCCAGAGTCCTTGTCCCTTCGCCTCGGGGTTTCCTCCGTAGGAGGCGTCGACGACGCCCTTCACCTGCTGGAGCGAACGGTTGTTGTTGACCACCACCACCACATTGATGCCCATCCGGGCGGCCGTCTCCAGTTCGGAAATGTGGTAGTAGAAACCACCGTCGCCCGTGAAGCAGAGCACCGGCTTGTCGGGCAGGGCGCATTTGGCTCCGATCGATGCCGGAAAGGCCCATCCCAGCGTACCCGCACAGCGGAGATACCTCTGCCCGGGACTTATGAAATCGATCATGGTGGAACTCCAGATCGCTGCGTGGCCCGTGTCGGACACGATGACGCCCTCGGTGGGCAGAATCTCACCGATCTCCTTGCAGAGTCGCTCCGGTCGGATGGGAATGGCATCCGAGTTCAGAAGTGGCTCCGCTTCGGAACGCCATTCACCAGCCAGTTGCCGGATGTACGCCAGCCAGCCTTTCTCAGCCGCCTTGGTTCCGACGGCATCGATCAGTTTGCCTAGGGTTGCCCTGGCGTCTCCACACAGCCCCGCCTTTGCCGGATAGTTCCGTCCGATCTCCGCCGGATCGATATCAAGTTGCACCGTGTTTATGCCGGGGCGGGGGATCTTCCAGTTGGCGGTCGTATGTCCGCCGGCGCGGGAGCCGATGAAGAAGACGAGATCCGCATCGGCTACGGCCCTGTTTGCACATCGGCGGGAGTAGGTGCCGATCACTCCGACCGACAGCGGGTGATGGTCGGGGATGGTCCCTTTTCCACTGAGCGAGGTGGCCACGGGTGTGGAGAGTTTTTCAGCAAGCTCGACCACTTCCGACCAAGCCTGGGAAGCCGCCACGCCGCCTCCTGCCACGATGATCGGTTTTTTCGCCTCCATTAGGAGTCGGGCTGCTTTTACGACCATGACCGGGTCCGCCTCGGTGCGATAGGCCGGGTAGCGGCTGAACTGATCTTCGAAGAGCAGCTCGAAATCCATCGGATCCTGAACCATCGCATCCCCATGCCGCCCCGAGATCTCCAGGTGAACCGGTCCGGGTGCTCCGGAGGTGGCCATGCGGAACGCCTGGCGGAGAAGATCGGGCAGGCGGCGAGGGTGATCTACGCGGGCGTTGAATTTGGTGATCGGCCCGAACATGGGAAAGTCTTCAACCACCTGATAGAGGTGTTTGTACCGGGAGTCGGGGTGGGGGCCGCCGCTGATGGCGATCACCGGAGAGGAAGCGAGGTACGCATCTCTGATACCTGCGGCCAGGTTGGCCGAGCCGACGGCCTGAGCCAGGCAAACCCCGGGTCTGCCCGAAGCCCTGGCGTAGCCGTCGGCCATGTAGGCGGCCGCCGTCTCGCCGTGGGTCAGTATCCGGGTTACCCCCGTGTCGTCCATTGCAGCCATGGCATCCGGCAGTATCGCGGGTACGAAGAACAGGTGAGTGACTCCGTTCCCCCGCAGGGCCTCCGCGAAAAAACGGGATCCTGTCATTATGGGCACAGTACGAACCTCCAGCCATTAGAGATAGAAACTTGTTATTCTGCGGAGGAAGGATACGGAGGCAGGTCTTTTGTGTCAAGGAGATTTTAGCACGTGGTCAAGAGCAAATAGACTTGTCCGGTTTTGTAGCAAATGAATTGTCCGCTTTTCTGTTCCCCCAGACGGGGATCTTTGGGAGCAGGAGGGGAGCGGCGGACGTGCGTTTCCTCAGACGATGAGGAGTTATCCACATCCCATCTCCCGCGGCCTTTGCGGAGCGGGGCGGGAGGGGGCTGTGGGTAACTCCGTCAGGCCGCTTTTTTCATCTCCTTGAGCTTACCCCGTGGGTCATAATCAGCCAGTTTTCTCGGACCATGGAAGATGGCCATTGACCCATCCAGATACCGATGGACCCGCACCTTGACCCTAACGTAATGGCAACGGTATTGATTTGCAGGGATTTGGAGTTTTCTTCCCTCCAAGCTGACGCAGTTGTCAGCGCTGACCGTCCGCTCATCCTGTTCACGGAGAATGTCATCAAGATCGTCCCCCTTCCAAGGGACAAACGCTGAACCGTCTTCAAGGGCCGGCTGCATGAACTCGGCGTTGAACCCGGGAAGATATA
>JBFMBA010000233.1:0-5448 GCA_040755475.1 Thermodesulfobacteriota bacterium | reverse complement strand
GGACCCGCCATCGGCTGCAAGAACCTTGACGGCTTCGGACTCTTTACGAAGCCGTCAAGGTTCAGGGTTTCAGGAGCACCTTCACAGCATTGTCCTCCCGGGTTTTCATCATCCGCAGCCCCCGCTCGGCCTCGTCGAGCCCTATTTCATGGGTCAGGGTGGGCATCAGGTTCACCTTTCCCGAGCGCACCAGGTCGATGCAGTCCCTGTAGGTCATATACTGGCCGCGGGAGCCCCGGATGTCGATCTCCCCGACCCGGACCGGGCGGTTTGCCCGCCGGCCCCGCCAGGAGCTGGGCTTGTCGGGGAACGACGATAGGTGAATCGGAACGGTAAGCCAAGGCTCTATTCCATTACTGGAGGATGCACACGTCGCCCACCACCTTGGGCTCCCGGACTGCCCTCCCCTGCGGCGCAATCGCCGTGGCCAGTCCCACACAGGCCATACCCGCACCCGCGATGGCCAGCATCGCTTCGCTGCGCCCCCCGTCCACCAGCCATCCGAACACCGCGCTGCCGATCGAGATCCCCGAAAAGAGGCTGAAGGTGAACAGCGAAAAGGCTTTTCCCCGGGCCGTGGAGCTGATCTGCGTACCCCGGAGCTGCAGGGTCGTGTGAAGACAGACATACCCCAGCCCCAGGACAAGCATCCCGGCCGCAAACACCGCCGCGGGCCAGTTCGGGATGAACACCAGAAGGGAGACACCCATCATCACCCCGCCCCAGAGCGCCAGACTTTTTTCGGAGATATGGCGGCGTATCCGGCCCATCAGCAGGCCGCCGGTCAGGGTTCCGCAGCCGAACAGCGCGATGAGCAAGCCGACCTCGAACTGGTCGATGCGGTAACGCTGGACCGCGAAAGCGCCGATATAGGTCATCGCGCCCCACAAAAGGACGCCCTGAAAAAACACGGCGGCATAGACGAACAGGGCGTACCGGTTGCGAAGGAGGTCCGTGAACCGTTCTGCGCCTCCCTCGGGCAGGCAGGGCGCCGGGGTCTCGACACGCCACATCAGACCCGCCGGAAGCAGCGCCAGAACGCCATATCCGAGCAGCATCAGCCGCCAGGAAACGAAAAAAGCCACGGTACCGCCGATCGACGCGGAAAGGGCCATGGCAGACGAGTTGACCACCGCAAAGAGTCCGAGTACCGACTGGCGCCGCTCATAGGCCACGGTGTCTCCGATAAAGACCAGGGTCAGCGGGATCACCGCGCCGGCCAGGGCGCCGGCCAGCAGACGAACGAGGATAAACTGCCACATCGTGACCGAGAAGGCCGACAGTATCGTGCATAGGCCGAAACCCACGCCCGCCGCCCGTATCACGGCAATCCGCCCCAGCCGGTCCGACAGCGGGCCATAGAAGAGCTGCCCGATGCCGTAAGCAAAGGAATAGGCGGTCAGGGAAAGGCCGACGGTACCGGCAGAGGCGTCGAGCGACTGGGAGATGGACGGCAGAACCGGGACCAGAATCCTCACATCGACGAACACCAGGAAAGCCAGGAAGAACATCAGCGCAAGCGGGTGTATCATGGGATCCTGTTCCTCTGTCTCACTGCGCAATGCAACATGTCGGGGAGGAACCTCCCCTGTCCGGGCCGAATGGCGCGATCACGGCGAGCAGAATCCGCGCCAATGCGCATTCATGCTTGTTTTATACCACGGAGCCGGACCCCCCTGTCAAGAAGGCGTCTTCACCCGGTCACTTCGGATGGGAATTCTCTAAAGCTCCCGGAAGCGCTTCGCCGCAGACCGGTCTTCCTGACGAGAAGGCCCATTGCTCTTTGTGCACCCCATATCATGCGACAGGAGGGGATTGCAGGACGGGCTGCCGATCGAGATATTCCCTGTTGAATATGAGCGCGATATGTCTATAATAGTCGAAAGCCAATCGTCATCAGGAAGGAGGATTGCCATGAAAGTATCGATCGTCTACTACTCGATGTATGGACACATTCACCGGATGGCCGAGGCGGTGGCGGAAGGCGCCCGGACGGTGGACGGCGCCGAGGCCTCTCTCTGCCGGGTGCCGGAAACCCTGACCGATGAAATCCTGACGAAAATGGGCGCGCTGGAAGCCCAGAAAGGGATGGCCGCCGTTCCGGTCTGCACGGTGGATGCGCTGACCCACGCGGACGCCATTATTTTCGGCACGCCGACACGATTCGGAAACATGTGCGGCCAGATGCGCCAGTTTCTCGACGCGACGGGGGGACTCTGGTCCAAGGGGGCCCTGGTCGGTAAAGTGGGGAGCGTCTTTACCAGCAGCGCGACCCAGCACGGCGGCCAGGAATCGACCATCCTGAGTTTCCACACCACCCTGCTGCATCACGGCATGATCGTCGTCGGCCTTCCCTATGCCTTCGAAGGGCAGATGCGCATCGATGAGATCACCGGCGGATCCCCTTACGGGGCATCGACCATTGCGGGGGGAAAGGGCGAGCGCATGCCCAGCGAAAACGAGCTGGCGGCGGCCCGCTTCCAGGGCAGGCACGTGGCGGAGATCGCATCCCGGCTCTTTCGCAAGCCGTAGGCAGTCGCCGACCCGAAGCAGGAAGGAGAGAGGAAGCGTGATGGAGCAGGAAAAAGAGATCCGAAAAGTCCCGGTGAACGGCGTCGAGCTGGCCTACCGATTCGACGGTCCCGAAGACGGGCCCGTTGTCATGATGAGCAACAGCCTCATGTCGGACCACAGGATGTGGGACACCACCGTCCCCGCCCTTGCCGACCGCTATCGCGTTCTGCGTTACGATACCCGCGGCCACGGCCGGTCGGGTCTTACGTCCGGCCCTTACTCAATCGCGATGCTCGCCGACGACGCGGTGGGCCTGCTCGACACGCTGGGCATTCCACGCGTGCACATGGTCGGCCTGTCGATGGGCGGCATGATCGCCCAGCAGATGGGCGCCCGCTTCGGGGGCCGCACCCTTTCGCTTTCGCTGTGCGACACGGCTAGCGAGATGCCGCCCCGCTCCATGTGGGAGGAGCGCTTCGCCATCGCCCGGACGCAGGGGATGGCGGGACTCGTCGATGCGGCTATCCAGCGCTGGTTCACGCCGGGCTACATCGCACGCGAGCCGCAGCCGATCGAAAAGGTGCGGCGCATGATTCTGGCCACCCCCGTAGAGGGGTTCATCGCCTGCGGGAGCGCCGTGCGCGACATGGCCCAAACCACCATGCTCCTCCAGGTGAAGGCCCCTACCCTGATCATCGTGGGACGCCATGATCCCGGCTGCACCGTCGAACAGGCGACCGTGATCCACCGCATGATCGACGGATCGGAGATGATCGTTCTGGAAGACGCCGCCCATCTCTCCAATATCGAGCAGGCGCAGGCCTTCAACAGCGCGCTGAGGGGGTTCATCGACCGGATCGATGATGCACTGTAAGCCTCCGGTCCGCCCCGCCCGTGAAAAGCGCGGGGCGGACCCGGGGACCGCGACTCAGACCGCTGGTTTCCGTCTTGGGTTTATTTTCGCCGAGGGTGCGGCGCACGAAGAACAATACCCGAGGTGAAGCGCCCAGCCGACAGGGTGGGGCTTCACGGTAAGGAAGCGTCCTTTTTCCATGCGCCCACACCCCCCTTCAAGGCGGGGCGTTCGGGAAACGATCCCGGTCAGTCCCTGCGACCGGGTACGGGGTTTTTTGCCTCGCAGGGGACCCCGGTCTGGCATAGGCCGCAGGGCGAGGTTTTGAATCCGTATCGGGTTTCGATATATTTTTCTGTTACCTTGTGGACGTAGTCGTGGCACTTCCCCTTGTCATGACCCCCCTCCCGGGTGATGGCGTCCGCGGGGCACCGCTTGATGCATTTGCCGCAGCTCCCGTCGAAATAGTGAAGGCAATAGGCGTGGTGATCGTCGTAGGGCCGTTCCGACGGCGGGACGGCGATTCGCGCCACGACGGAACCGCAGCGCATCGCCTTGCCCCTGGGGGTGATCAGGCCGTCGCACAGCCCGAAGGTGCCGAGCCCCGACGCATACGCCGCATGCCTTTCTGACCAGGAGGAAGCAAAACCGTAACGCTCGGATTTTTCCCACTTCCAGCCCGGTGTGGTCATCGGTGCGACCGCTTCGCATCCCGCCTCTCCGAGCGTCCGCACCACGTGGTGGCGCAGCCTGACGTTGAAGTCTTCCCCGTATTTGCGCGAAAAGGCCCATCGTTCGGCGGGCAGGGCCGTTTCCCTGCTGTTGTCCAGCCGGGTCCGTTCGGTCTGGGGAAGTATCCAGCTGATCACCGCCAGTTCCTCCGCTGCGGCATTCGCATCGGGAAAGGTCGCGGCAAAGATCTCCGGGGGAGTCCAGAGGAACGGGCCGATGTCCTCCTTGAACCGCTGATACAGCGGGTCATCGCCCCGGGAGAACCCGACGAGCGGCGCCTCCCAGGCCGGTTCGTCACCCCCTGGCAGAGGCATGCGGTTCTCCTCGGACAGCGTGTATTGATGGATACAGTCCCGAATCCACCCCGCCGCGTCCTGTGTTCCGTTCGGCAGCTTCACCATGGCGCCCTCCTCTGTTTGTTTCTTGGGGATCATACCCCAAACGGCCTGCCTTGTCACGGTATAATCGCCATGGATCAATGCCGAGCAGCGGTCCGGCACAATCTTCTTGACATGCCGGAATGCCTTCTGTATCTTCAACCGCCGCTGCAGTCATCCCTTCCCGATGAGGCATGGGCGATTTCAAAAATCGGCGGGCTCTCGCACATCCAAATCCCATTCACGGCGGCCGAATCAAGATAACCTTTCACGGCATGGCGTCGACCAAGAAGGAGGATCTCACCTTGAGCAGCGGGCACATCGAAGGAGTTGTTTTAAGTGAGGAGGGAGCCAACAAGCGGACGCTCATCGAGCCCTGGAACTGGATCGTCAGGGCGGTTGCTTTTTCCACGGCATTCTTCTACCTCTATACGGCGCTCATCGGCCAGTTCGGTCCCGAGCACCACCGCGGCATCTTCGTCCTGGCCACCGTGGTCATGATCTTCCTGCTCTACCCCGCCCATGCCCGTTCGCCCCAGAACCGGCCAAGCATTTTCGACGTGGGCCTGGTCCTGCTGACCGTCCTGTCCATCGGCTACTGGATTGTGGAATACAATTCGCTGGTTTACCGGGTGGGTGATTACCTGCCGCTGGATTTCTGGATGGGGGTCATCGGTCTGCTGGTTTGCCTCGAGGCCGGCCGCCGCGTCACCGGATGGCTCATTCCGATCCTGGGGGGGATCGCGATTCTTTACGGCCTGTTCGGCAGCCATATTCCGGGACTGTTCGCCCACCGAGGGTTCACGATCAAGCGCCTGGTGGAGTACATCTTTCTCACCTCCGAGGGGCTGTTCGGGGTCATGGCCAGCGTGCTGCCCTCTTACGTGCTGCTCTTTCTGCTCCTGGGCGCCTTCCTGAAGATTTCGGGAGTGGGGCAGTTCTTCATCGACCTGCCCATGGCCTTGGCGGGCC
>JBFMBA010000232.1:0-4554 GCA_040755475.1 Thermodesulfobacteriota bacterium | reverse complement strand
GGAGACGGCCTTGGCCGATTTCCGGATGGCATCCCCCTGGGATGCGCTGATGACGCCCGTGCCCTGGCCGATCACCGTTGCCAGGGTGGTGGCGGACTCCATCGTCTGACAGGACCACAGCGCCAGAAGCAGACAGACCGGCAGACACCCGAAGAGCCGCTTTTTCACCGCAGGACTCCTTCCGCCGGCACCAAATATCCCTCTTTCAGGAAGGCCTGCATCCGCTGGGGCGCAACCCGGAATGCTTCCATCCGGTCCACCCAGGTGTAATCCAGATTCCGGTTCTGGGTCTTGTACTGCTTCTCGACTTCCTCGCTGAACCCCTTTCCGGCCAGGGCGATTTCGCCCCCCGTGGCCGTCGTCTGCACGTCGGCCGCCCCGGCCTTCAGCGCTATCCGTTTCGTCGTCAGGGCGGAGGCGTGGATCCAGCCCTGCACACCGCGGTGGCTTCCCCTTTTCCAGGGTCCCTTGTCCTCGATGATCTCGACGCGGTCGCCATAGGCGGGTTTCGCAACGATTTCAGCGAGAAAAGAGGGGGCGCTGCGCAGCTGCGCTTCCCTCACCTGAACGCTCATGGTCCTGGGCGGTTGCGCAAACCCCGACAGGGCCACGGACGATGACACAGCCAGCGCGACCAGTATGCCTCTGATGAGCCGTCGCATCATTGACCTCCTTCGCACAAAGCATAGCACAACTGCCGGGAGAAGGAAACCTTCGATAATCTTGCTTGAAATCAAACAGTTACAATCATGGTGGGACCGGTCCGTTCCGCACCGGACGGGCATCCGGGCGGCAACGAACGGACACGATGGGGTCAGATTTTGATTTCCACTGCCGGTCTGGAAACGGCGCGCTGATGGCGGTCGATGGACTGCACCCTGATGTCGCGGACGGCATTCCCCTGGAGGATGGTCAGCGGGACCTGCACCCCGGCGCTGCCGACGGCCCACACCTTACGGTAGAAGTCGGCAAGACCGCTTACCTCTTTTCCCTCCACCGCCAGGACGATGTCGCCCACCTTCATGCCGACCTTCTCGGCCGGCCCCCCTGCGGTGATCCTGGTGATGAAAATGCGGCCGTGGGATTCGGCGGCATGGATGCCCAGCCAGGGTTTCTGCGCCTTCTCCGATCGGCCCAGCCGCATGAGGTCATCGAGGATCGGGCCGAGCAGGTCGATCGGGATGGCGATGTTGCAGCCGATCAGACCCCAGCCGGGCACCAGCACCTGGGTGAACAGGGAGCCGATCCCGATCAGTTCGCCGTCCGTGTTGATCAGGGCCGCTCCGCTGAAGTTGGCGAAGGCCGGCAGCGTGTAGATTGCCGCGTCCAGAAGATACTCCCAATATCCGGCAAACTCCTGCCGGCTGATCACCCGGCTGACCTGGGCCGTCTCCTTTCCACCATGGCCGGCCACGACAATCGAATCGCCGGTCAGGACGGCGGACGACTTCCCCAGCCCGATGGGCTTCACGCCGAGGCTCTGCTCCGCCCTGAGGAGTCCGAACCCCGTGGCGAAATCATACCCGATCACCCTGGCCAGGACCGGTTGCCCTCCCCGGGGGGTCACCTGGATCCTTTCCGCCTCACGAACCAGGTAACCGACGGTCAGGATCGTCCCCCGGGAGTCGATGACCACGCCGTTGCCCTGCCGCTCCGTTCCGAGGGTTGCCGCAGTTTCGGCCTCCCGGGGAATGGTGGCCTGGATCTTGACCACCGACCGCAGAATCTCTTCGGCGTTCGCAGCGGCGCATGCAGGCCCGTCGATCCCGGTCAGCAGGATCGCCGACAGTACCGCGATGACGATCGCATTCATCGTTCACCTCCCCTGTCCAGCCGGCTGCGCCATTCGCCTGGCTTATGACGCACGACAGTTCTTACGGGGGAAATGTACCACAATGGAGACCGAAAATCATCTTTTCCTCGCCTGCAGGGATCGGCGGGTCCGAAAGACGGTCCGACAGGAAAATCCGCCTGCAAGGCGGGGCTTGCGGGATGCGCTCCCGGTCACGGATTGACCCTGTACTGCGGGGTCCTGCCTTCGAGCACGTCCAGAACCCCCTGGGCCACGGTGGTCGCCATGTTGAAGAGACTCTCCTCGGTCATGGCGCAGAAATGCGGCGTCACGATGACGTTTTCCATGTGGAGCAGCGGATTTCCCGGCCGGGGGGGCTCGGGATCATAGACATCGATCGCCGCCCCGGCGATCCGTCCGCCGCGCAGCGCCTCCACCAGCGCCGCCTCGTCGATGATGGTGCCCCGCGCCGTGTTGACCAGGTAGGCGCCCGGCTTCATCAGGGCCAGGGTGCTTGCGTTGATCATGTGCCGTGTCCCCGCGCCGCCGGAGCAGTGGATGGTCACGAAATCACACTGGGGCAGCATCTCTTCCAGGCGCTCCACCTTGCTTACCCCATACCCGGCGAGCGTCTCGGCACCCACATAGGGATCGTAACCCAGCACGCGCATGTTGAAGGCCGCGACCATTTTCCGGGACACGGAAGAACCGATCCTGCCCACCCCGATGACACCGAGGGTTTTCCCCCACAGGTCGGTGTTGACCAGCCCCCGGTCCCGCGTCTTGATGGGGAGGGTCACCGTGTCGCTGAGCAGCTCTTCGGACTGCATGGCCGCGTGGGCCTGTACGATTTTCCGGCAGAGGCACAGGACAAACCCGATGGTGATCTCCGCCACGCTCTCGGTGTTGGCGGCCGGCGTGTAGACGACGGGAATCCCCCGCTCGGCCGCGGCGTCCACATCGACCGTGTCGTACCCCACGCCGTGCCGGCCGATGACGGCCAGCCGCGGCGCGGCCTCCATGATCCGCCGGGTGATCTTCGTATTCCGCACCACGAGGGCGTCACAGTCGCCGATCACGGCGAGAATGCCCTCCTCGTTCTGGGGCTTGGGAAACACCAGCTGCCCCTTGCGGGCCAGCATTTCCTCACCCGCACGATGGATGTGCTCGACCAACAGAATCCTGTGCATACCCGATCTCCTGAAAAGGCGTTTGAAGCCTCGAAGCCGCCCCGGGGCGTGTTTTCCCGGCGCGGCGCACAGATAAAGGCGCCCGGGTGGCTCACACGCCGATTTGCTATCAGGTATCGCGCGCCAGGTCAACAGCAAATCGGAACCACCAGGACCGGGCAGTCAGCGCTCCCGCCGACGGTTTCTGTCCGGACGCCTGGGCCTGCCCCGCGTCCCGGCGCCGGGCGACCCGGCAGCAAAGAGGCTGCCCCGCCGCCACACCTGAGCGGGCTTTTCCGCACTGCGGCTTTCCCTTTGGCGAGGCGCTGCGCCCCTTCGCCGGCGCCCCCGCCGGAACGGCAATCACATTTTTTTCCGGCCGAGGGCGCGGGACCCCGGGGCGACGCGGGTCCAGAGGAGATCCGTCCCTGTCAGGCCGGAGGATTCTCCAGATGGTCCATCCATTCGACCCGTTGTCGCAAGCACCGGTTTTCCGCTTGACATAGGACTAACATTATACTATACGAGCTCCCATATTCGGGCCCCTTGACGGCGGCCCCCTGCGGAAGCCTTTTACCATCACACCGAGCGGCGGGTTGCCCCATGTTCAAATCGGTTCGCACGGACCGGATGTCCCAGGCCATCGTTGACCAGATCAAGGAGGCCATCTTCCAGAAGAAGATCAAAATCGGGGAGAAGCTGCCCCCGGAGCGGCAGCTGATCGAGCAGTTCCAGACCAGCCGTGTGACCGTTCGCGAAGCCCTGAAGAATCTCGAAAATTCCGGCATCGTGGAGATCAGAAGGGGGACCCTGGGGGGCGCCTTCGTCCGGAATCCGGACGTGAAATTTGTCAGCGGTTTTCTCCAGGACATGTTTTCCATGGGCCGCATCAGCGTCCGGGACCTGACGGAAGCCCGGATGGCCGTCGAGCCGTATGCGGTGAAGATGGCCGCGGAGCGGATCGGGGACGACTCGCTGATTCAGATCCGGCAGAATATCGACGAGACAGGGGACTGTCTGAAGGGTCGCCACACGGCCGATGCGCGACTGCTCACCCTGGAGTACCACCGGCTCATCGCGCAGGCGTCCGGGAACCCGGTGATCTTCTTCATGGTGGACTCGATCATGGACATCATGGAAAACAACGTGCCCACCATCGGCATCCCTGCCGAATCCATCGAAAACACGCTGCATCATCACGAGGCGATCTTTGGAGCCCTCGTGAAGCGGGATCCCGACAGAGCGCAGGCGCTCATGCTCAGGCACATCCAGGAGATCCACGCGGCGCTCGATGCAGGAATGAACGGTATGAAGAACCGCAAAAAAACATCTGGACAACAGTCTACTTGAGGAGGGGGATCATGGTTGATCTGTCGGTTGAGATAGCGGGGGTTCGGTTCAGGAATCCGATTGTGGTGGGGTCGGCGACGCCGACGATGGACGCCCGGGGGATGAAGAAGGGGATTGACGGCGGAGCGGGGTCGGTGATTGCCAAGTCGCTCTTCGGCGAGGGGGGCAAGCTGGGCAGGCAGTATCCGCGGCCGCGGTTTCGGCTGTACGATTACCGTGAGTATCCGGGTTATCCGGACCGTC
>JBFMBA010000231.1:0-10013 GCA_040755475.1 Thermodesulfobacteriota bacterium | reverse complement strand
CGGGAGGTAGCCGAAGTCATAGGCGGACAGGTTTGCCAGAAGCGCCAGGCCCATGTTCGTCGGCGACGTGCGATGGGCGACGGCGGAGGCGGGCTGTTCCTGGACATTATCGGGCGGGAGCCAGTGGTCCTCCGGTCCGACGAAGGCTTCGAAGAACGACCAGGTCTTGCGCGACATGGTCCGGAGAAAACGGGTCTGGTCGGCGGTCAACCGCGGTTCCCGGCTGGCAATCGGCCGGCCTATCCTCCATGCGACAAAAGGAGAGAAAAACCAGAGGTACAGCAGGGGGCCGGCCACCGCCAGCATCGTCGGGTTCGAAAGCGAAAGGGCGACTGCCGTGGCGCCGGCAAGTACCGGGCCGATCCACATGGAGCGACAAAAAGCGCCGAGGTCCGCGCGGTCCCTGTCGTTCTGTCCGGACGATATCCTCCATTCGAGGAGCCGCCTGTTTGACACCAGCATCCGCCAGCCGCTGCGCACGATCGCGTCAAGGCTGAAAAACGCCTCGTAGGGAAGGCAGACGAGTGTGAATGCCGCCTGGGCGAATTGCCGGCCGGCCGAGTGCAGGTTGTCATGGAGGTGCTGGCCCAGAAGCACATCACTGGGTTTCTGAAACAGCTTCACCAGGGAGGTAAGCAGGGGGGGGATCAGGAGGATGCCGAGTACCGACAGCGTCCAGAACCCGGCCGACGGCAATACCGACCAGCCCAGCAGCAGAAGGAGCGTCAACGCGGCGGGCACGAGCGAGCGCCGCAGGTTGTCGAATATCTTCCATTGGGACAGCCTCGAGAGCGGATTGTGATCCATATGCGCACCGGAGCCGGGGACGCGCGAGCGCAACCATCCCGCGATCTGCCAATCGCCGCGAATCCAGCGATGCCGGCGGCTCACGTCCGTATGGTAACCGTGCGGGTATTCCTCATAGAGCATCACATCGCTCAGCAGCCCCGACCGGGCATAACACCCTTCCAGCAGATCGTGGCTGAGGATCCGGTTCTCGGGCAGCCGTCCGCTGAGCGTTTGCTCGAAGACATCCACATCGTAGATTCCCTTGCCGATGTAGGAGCCCTCGCCGAACAGGTCCTGGTACACATCGGAGACGGCGCGCGTGTAGGGGTCGATGCCGGGTTCGCTCCCGCACATGGCCGCGTAGCGCGACCAGTTCATGCTGGGCAGGCTCACGGCGACCCGCGGCTGGAGAATCGCGTATCCCTGGCGGACACACTGTGTATCCTGGTCGAACCGGGGACGATTCAGCGGGTGCGCCATGGCGCCCACAAACTGCTGCGCCGCATCGCGCGGCAGTTGCGTATCCGTGTCCAGGGTGATGACGTATTTCACATTCGACAGGACCGTCGTGTCGCCGGTGATGAGGGAAAAGCGCTCCCGCGCCTGTTTTACACCCCGCAGGAGCGCATTGAGTTCCGCCAGTTTTCCCCTTTTGCGCTCGTAACCCATCCACCTCTGCTCCCGGGGATTCCATCGGCGCGGGCGATGGAAGAGGAAGAAGGTGTCTCCCCGGGAATCGCCGTACCTGGCGTTCAGCGCATCGATCTTCTGCCGGGCAAGCTGCAGCAGGAGTTCGTCCCCGGGGAGGGCTTCCTCCTGTGCGTCCCGGAAATCCGTCAGGAGTCCGAAGTGCAGGTTGGCGTCCCGATTGGCCAGGAAGTGCACCTCGATGGATTCGATCAGATCCTCGATATACTGCTCGTCCACGAGCATGGTCGGAACCACAACCAGCGTGCGGAGTTCCGGCGGTATGCCCTTGGAGAAGTCCATGCGCGGCAGCGGTTGGGGTGTCGCCAGCAGCGTCGCCAGCCAGTTGACCAGGGCCACGGCAAGCTGACTGACGCTCAGCGCCAGGAGAAGCCCGATCAGGGCGATGGTCCATCCCGGCAGCGCAGCGGTATGCCCAATCGCCAGCAAACCTCCCGTCAGAGTCGCCGTTGTGATTGTGATGCTCCCGATATAGAGAGGCACAGCGAACCGGCGTCCCCATCTGCGCAGATGCAGGGACAGCGGAAGGCGCGCCGAGACCGCCTGCTCCAGCCGGGGCAGTCCCCTGTCGATCAGGTAGAACCCCACATGCGCCGGACGATCGTCGCCGTCCGCCCTGCCTGCACCCTCCTGCGCCAGCGCGATCGCCGCGCGCGCCACCTCGCTCTCGGGGCTTCGGCTCTGTCGGGCAATCCTTTCGATGACATGGCGGTATCGGTCGCGGGTGGAGAAATCCATTCGGCCGTATACGTCGGCGGGATCACCGCACAGGGTCCGCTCGACCACGCTCATCGACTCGACAAACTCTTTCCAGTTCATGGTGCCGAGGAAACGAAGGCTGCCGATGCTGTTGCTGATCGATACCTGGTCGGTCGCCTGCTGTCGGTTTTCCATCCGCACCATTTCCTGGATCGTCTGGCCCTCCTCGGAGAGGCGCTGCTCCAGCCAGTTCAACGGCAGGGACAGGGCGGGGCCCTGTCCCTGGAGGCGGCGCGCCATTTCCGCGATGAACGCGCTCACCAGCGGCGGATTCGATCGCGCCATGTCCGCGATCAGCAGGATCAGGTTTTTCGGATCCTCCGCGGCGCTCTCCGCCATCAAATCCGCCCAGTAGTCGGCCAGATTGCGGTCGATGGTATCGGCGGCGAGCCGCGCGGCAACGCGCCCGAGATTCTCGATCAGCGCCAGGCGCAGCATGATGGGGATCGCCCACAGTTCGCCCAGCGTCAGTTCGGTCATGCTCTGGTAGGCCGCCGTAAATCGGCTGAGAATCTCGGGATCCAGTCGCCCGTCGCCATGGGACACCAGTTCCAGCGCAATGTCGTAGACGCGCGGAAGGTCGGCCGACGTGCCGTTCAACAGACGGGGGAGCTCCCGGCTGTACCGTTTCGGCAGATGCTTCCGCGCGGTGCGGATCTGTTCCTCGATCAGATAGAAATTGTCGAGAAGCCATTCGGCGGCCGGTGCGATGCTGCGGTTCGCCTTTATCGACTCCATCAGCATTTCGTGGACGCCGATCAGGGTGTCTTCGTTTTCGGCCAGGCGTGTCAGAAGGAGATCCTGGACGCGCTTGGGACTCAAGGTGTGCGACTCCGCAAGGGTCTTGCCGTGCTGCTCCATCTGATCGGCGCTGAACAGTTCCGCTCGCAGCGGCGGTGCGACATCGGCATACTGCTGTGTCGAATGGTTTCGACGGAATCTCGCCCACAGCGGCGAGAGGATCCCGAGGAGGGACGTACCGTTGAAATGCACTTTCGTATCCTCTTTTTATCGGATCGTATCGATCGGTTATTGTATCATATGATGCGGCAATGTCCCGGATAATTTTTACGAAGCCGTCCCGTCGTGAAACTCCGCTTGACAGGCAAAACCCTTCTTCATATAGTCCCGCGTGGGATTCATCGGGCCTGACCGCGCAGCGCGGCAGGCACAATCAGTGCACACTGGGAAAGCGGGTAAAAAGTGAACGTTCACGAACTCGCCGGGAAGCCGGCGCCCAGATCGCTTCTGGCGAACATTCCGAGACTGGTCTCCGCTTACTATACCCATGAGCCCGACGCATCCGCTCCCGGTCAGCGGGTCGCGTTCGGTACGTCGGGTCACCGGGGCTCCTCGCTGAAAAACAGCTTCAACGAACGGCATATCCTGGCCATCTGCCGGGCCATCGCCGAATACCGGAAATCACGAAAGACCGGCGGGCCGCTTTTCATGGGGATGGATACCCACGCCCTTTCCGAAGCGGCGCTCTCCACCGCCGTCGAGGTCTTTTGCGCCCACGGGATCGCGGTGAGAGTCCAGCGGGGTCTGGGGTACACCCCCACCCCGGTCATCTCGCACGCCGTCCTGACATACAACCGGGGCAGAAAAAGCGGGTTGGCCGACGGCGTGGTCATCACCCCCTCGCACAACCCGCCGGAGGACGGCGGGTTCAAGTACAATCCCCCCGAAGGCGGGCCGGCGGACACCCTGACCACCGGGGTTATCCAGGCAAGGGCAAACGTCCTGATGGAGAAGCGTGCCGCAAGCATCCGGCGGATCCCCTTCGAGCGGGCGCTTCGATCGGGGTGTGTCAAGGAACACGATTATGTGACGCCCTACGTGGAGGATCTGCGCAGTGTCGTCGACATGGACGCGATCGCCGGCGCGGGGCTCAGGATCGGTGTCGATCCGCTCGGCGGGGCGGCGGTGGCGTACTGGGACCCCATTGCGGAGCGTTACGGCCTCTCCCTCGATGTGGTGAACCGCATCGTCGATCCGACCTTCGCTTTCATGACCGTCGATCGGGACGGCAAGATCAGGATGGACTGCTCCTCCCCCTATGCGATGGAAGGGCTGATCCGTTTGAAGGACCGCTTCGACATCGCCTTCGGGAACGACACGGACGTGGACCGTCACGGCATCGTCACGCGGCATGGGGGGCTGATGAATCCCAACCACTATCTTTCCGCCGCGGTGCATTATCTCTTCCAGAACCGCCCCGGGTGGAGGAAGGATGCCGCCGTGGGCAAGACGCTCGTCTCCACGTCCATGCTCGACCGCGTCGCCGGTGAGCTCGGGAGACGGCTCTACGAGGTCCCCGTGGGCTTCAAGTGGTTCGTGGACGGCCTGCTCGACGGCTCATGCGGGTTCGGCGGCGAGGAGAGCGCGGGGGCTTCCTTCCTCCGGAAGGACGGCACGGTATGGACGACGGACAAGGACGGCATCATCATGGATCTGCTCGCCTGCGAGCTGACAGCGAAAACCGGCCGGGACCCGGCCGCGCTCTACCGCGACCTCGAGGACCGCTTCGGCCGGTGTTTCTATCAGCGCATTGACACCCCCGCCACGCCGGCGCGGAAGGCGGCGCTGGCGGCGCTCTCCCCCGGGATGATCACCGCCGGGGAGCTGGCCGGCAAACCCATCCTTGCCGCCGTCACCCGCGCGCCCGGCAACAACGCCCCGATCGGGGGCGTCAAGGTGGTCACCGCCGACGGGTGGTTTGCCGCCCGCCCCTCGGGCACGGAGGACATCTACAAGATCTATGCGGAGAGCCTGCTGAGCGAGGACCATCTGCGGATGATCCAGCGCGACGCGGTAAGGATCGTCGACGGCGCGTTCGAACGGGCGGGGCTCTGAAGCGGGCCCGAACAGCCGCCCTGCGGGACTCGCCGGCCGCGGACATCGGGGCTGCAGACATGGGAAGCAAGGGATGAACCGGTGCAGCAGACATGTCATTTCTCACCTGAATACCACGCGCGTTCCCGCGATATCCTGGAGAAAGCCTTAGAAGAGCTTTCGGCCTACCGGTCATGGCGGGCCTTTGACCCGGGGTCGGGATTCCCTGTCGATGCCCGGTACGGGGCGATGCCTGCGCTCACAAAGCAGGCCATCCGCGAACATTTCCCGGGAGGGTTCGTGCCGCCGGACAGGGACATCGAAGCGGGTCTCGAGCGCGGCGAGATCGAGTTTGTCAAGACAAGCGGGACAAGCGATGTCAGCGTCACCAACATATGGAGCCAGCAATGGTGGGATGCATCGGAGAGGCTCTCCTGGACCCTCAACTCCCATGCCTCACGGTGGGCTACGGGGGGCCACCGCGAGGCGATCCTCGCCAACCCGCTCAACGTGGGTTTTATCTCCGATGACGCCGACCTCCCGATGGAAAAACGGCGGCTGGCGCGCTTTCTTTATCTGAACGAAAAGACCGACCCGGCGCTCTGGACACCGGAGCTCATGCAGCGGATGACCGAAGAGCTCGAGGCATTCAGGCCGGCGGTCTTCGAGGCGAACCCGTCGCTTCTGGCGAAGCTGTGCCGCCATATGGCCGGGAGCGGCAAACCGGCATTCCAGCCGGGGCTGATCGTTCTCACCTACGAATACCCCTCGTCCATCCACTACCGGCAAATCCGGCGCGTTTTCAGCGCACCGATCGCCAGCTCCTACGGATCAACCGAGACGGGCTACGTCTTCATGCAATGTGAAGCGGGGAAATTCCATCAGAACAGCAAAGCCTGCCGCGTCGATTTCCAGCCGCTCGGGCCCGGGGGCGGCGGCGGGATCGGCAGGATACTGGTGACGCCGCTGGACAACCCCTGGTACCGGATTGTCCGTTTCGACGTGGGAGACCTGGTGCGGCTCGATGAAAGCGGCGACTGCCGCTGCGGCAGGAACTCCGGCATGATTCTGTCTTCGATCGAGGGCAGCATGGCGGCGGCCACGCTGACCACGGCGGGCAGGCTGGTCACGCTCCGCGAGCTGGATGAGGCGGTCGGCGAACTTCCGTGCATCGACGAGTACCGGCTCGAGCAGAGGGGCGCGGCGTCCTATGAACTGTTTCTCGCCGGCCGGATGAACGACAGGCATGCACTGGCGGCGCAGGCAACGCACCTGCTGAAGCGGCTTTACGGCAATGGGGCCACGATTTCGGTACGTCATGAAAAGGCCATTTCTCCGGAAAGCACGGGCAAATACCGACTGGCAAAGACGGATTTCCCCCTCCGTGGAGAGGATTACTTTGATCAAATCGCACCGCCGAAGGTAAGCGGGATCGGGGGTGACCGGCCGTGAGCGAAGGAAAACCGTTGCATCTGCTGGCCGGAGGCAGGTCGGCGGTTCCCGGGGCGAATGAGTCGCTCATCCGTGAAGTCTTCAGGGCGACCGGTATGAAGGCGCCGTCGATCGGCTACGTGGGTACGGCAAGCGGCGACGGTGAGGATTTCTTCCGCCGTATGGCGGGCATGCTCGGGGAAAACGGGGCGGGTGAGGTCGCGCACGCCCTGCTCACCCCCCCCGATGCCGACATCGCCGGGGCAAAGTCGATTTTGGCGCGGGCGGATATGATATGTATCGGCGGAGGGGATGTGGAGACAGGGATGCGCATCCTCAACGACAGGCGGATGGCCGGTTTTCTCGCAGGGCTGTATCGCGGGGGCAAGCCCTTCTTCGGGCTCTCCGCCGGGAGCATCATGCTGGCTGAAAAATGGGTGCGCTGGTGCGATCCCCACGACGACGCAACGGCCGAGATATTCCCCTGCATGGGGCTGGCCCCCGTGTTGTGCGACACCCATGACGAACAGGGGGACTGGGAAGAGCTCAAGGTCCTGCTGGCGCTCCAGCAGGAGGGTGTCACCGGATACGGGATCGTGACCGGAACCGCCTTGCGGGTTTCCCCGGGCGGGCGGGTGGAGGCGCTGGGAGGCGCCGTCCACCGGTACGTCCGGCGCGACGGTGAAGTGAAACGAATGCCGGATCTGATGCCGTGACCAGTACCGGGACCTCAGCGGGCGGGCCCTACGGGCGGGACGTCTCGCATCGCAAAGGGCCTGACGGGTCTGTTGCGTCCGTGCGCGCGGGGCACGGTCTGGAGGGGGCGAGGGTCCCGATGCCCCATACGTGAAGGAGGAATGAGGATGCAGACGCTGAAACTGGCGGAGTTCGTGATCGGGACGAGCCTTTCGGAGATGCCGCAGGAGGCGCTCGAGGGGGCCCGTGACGCCCTGATCGATACCCTCGGCTGCGCGCTGGCCGGCACGCCGGAGGAGGTCTGCAGGATCGTGGTTCGTCATCTGCGCGCCCAGGGGGGCAGCGCACAGGCGACGGTATGGGGGGAAGGCCTGGCGACGACGGCAGGCGATGCGGCCTTTGCCAACGGGGTGCTCTCCCATGCCCTGGATTACGACGATACGCAGAGCAACCTGCGCGGTCACCCGAGCGCGACGCTGGTGCCGGCGATCCTTGCCGTGGGAGAGTGCACCCGTGCATCCGGCGCCGATGTGCTGGGCGCCTATGCGATCGGCCTGGAGGTCGCCGGCAAGCTCGGCCGGGCCTTTGGTGACGGCCATTATCTGCGCGGCTGGCACGCGACCGCCACGGTGGGCGTCTTCGCCGCCGCCGCGGCGGCGGGCCGTCTGCTCGGGCTTTCGGTCGAGCAGCTGTGCCGTGCCATGGGCATCGCC
Source organism: Thermodesulfobacteriota bacterium (assembly GCA_040755475.1). Classification (GTDB taxonomy): domain Bacteria; phylum Desulfobacterota; class Syntrophia; order Syntrophales; family UBA5619; genus JAKAFS01. The sequence continues at coordinate 2,082 of JBFMBA010000231.1, read as the reverse complement.
GCCTCGGAGTCATCGGGGCTGGTCCGCAACTTCGGCACCATGACCAAGCCCTTCAACGCGGGCCATGCGGCAAGAAACGGGGTGATCGCCGCGATGCTGGCAAAAGAGGGCTTCACCGCGGACACCGCGATTTTCGACGGCAAGGACGGATTCCTCTCCACGTACGGCGGCAGCGACGGAAAGCCGCTGGGCGAGTTGCTCGAACGTCTCGGCCGGCCCTGGGAGGTGGACCAGCCGGGCCTCTTCTTCAAGCGCTGGCCCTGCTGCTACTGCAACCACCGGTCGATCGGGGGCCTGCTCCAGATGATCCCCGAGTACGGCCTGACGCCCGACGAGATCGAGGCGGTCGAGATCGGTTTCCCGCCGGGTTCCGATACGGCGCTGATCGCCAGCGATCCCCGCACGGGCCTGCAGGGAAAGTTCAGCATCGAGTATGTGGCCGCCGCGACCCTTCTCGACGGAAAAGTGACGCTGGAAAGCTTTACCGACGAGCGGGTGAACCGTCCGGAGGTGCGCCGGCTGATGCAGAAGGTGCGGCGCTACCGCATCGAGGATTCCCGCACCTTCGCCGGTACCGTCGGCTACAACGACCTGATGGTCAGGACAAGGCGCGGCGAATTCCGGATGCATGTGGACAAGACGCCCGGCTCGGCGGCGTGGCCGGTCAGCGATCAGGAGCGCGACGAGAAGTTCCTCGATTGCGCGGGGCGGGTTCTGAGCGGCTCGGAGGCGCGCGAGCTGCTCGATCTGCTTTTGACGTGCCGGACGCTTGCGGACGTCGCTCCGCTGGTTCAGGCGACGGTGCCGCGGAAAAAGGGGTGACGGAGAGGGGGAAAACGCTCATGCAGGAACTCAAGGACAAGGTGGCCATCGTCACCGGCGCCACCCGAAAGCGCGGCCTGGGCCGGGCCATTGCCCTGTCGCTGGCAAAGGGCGGCGCGAACGTGGTCGTCACCGGGAACAGCCGCTCGGCCAGCCGGATTCCCGAAGACGAGACGGCATCGGGGTGGCGAGGCCTGCCGGACGTCGTCGCCCAGATAGAGGCGCTGGGCGTGCAGGCACAGGCAGTCTATGCGGACGTAACCAGCAGCGACGAGGTTGAGCGCATGGTCCGCGCCACGGTCGACCGTTTCGGCCGTATCGACATTCTGGTCAACAACGCGACCTATCCGCGCGGCGACGACCGGGTGCCCCTGGTCGATCTCGATGTGGATCTCTGGCGCAGGATTGTCGATGTCAACCTCACCGGGACGATGATCGCCTCCAAGTTTGTGGCGAAGCAGATGATCGCCCAGGGGACGGAGGGCTGCATCATCGGCATCTCCTCGGGCGCGGCGATGAAGGGGGCCGCCACGTTTTCCGCCTATGCGGCGTCGAAGTCCGCGATGCATAACCTCAGCGCCGCGCTGGCGGAAGAGCTCGGTCCGCACGGCATCACCTGCAACATCGTGGCGCCCGGTTTTCTCAACACGGCGCGCATCGACATGCTGCGCGAGGAGGGGCGCTGGGAAAAGCGGCTCTCCACCCTGGCAATCAAGCGCCCGGGAACCGCCGAGGAGGTGGCCGAGCTCGTGCGGTATCTGTGCGGTCCCCACGCACGCTGGATCACCGGCGAGGTGATCATGATCAACGGCGGGGAGGTGCGCCGGGCCGCCCGGTAGCGAAGCCCCATCGCAGAACTCTCAAGGCGACTTGAGAACTTTGAAAATCATGTGCCCTCCGCACGCTGGATATGTTTCGACCCTGCACCTCCTCGCTTCGCCCCGGCCGGCACGCCCAGGGGGATCAAGGGGATCATTGACCGGTTGAGCAGGGTGCTGGAGGTGATCATGAAGGCCCAGGACACCCGAAAGACTTTGAGGTGCAGGGGGTCGGAGCCGGATCGGATGGGACCGCCCCGGTTCGTCAAGTCCATCGAGGCCGAGGCGCTCGAGCGGGGGAAGGTCGTCAGGGAAGCGAACATCAAGGGGGAGTGACAAAAAAACGGCCGGGGGGCTTCACATGGCCTGCATAGAAGGAGCGCACCTCCCGTGCGGGAGGTGCGCTCCCCCATGCTGCATCCGACCCAGACAGGGTTACCGC
>JBFMBA010000230.1:0-2090 GCA_040755475.1 Thermodesulfobacteriota bacterium | reverse complement strand
CGGCATTTCGTTTCTGGCCACACTGCGGCGCGAAAACGGCGGGCGTGATGACCGGGAGCGCATCCCCAGAGCCCCGCCCTGCAGGCGGAGGATGTGGGGTTCCATGAAATAACTCACATATTTCTTGATTTCACGAACATTTTCCCGCATAGTTGAGTGAAACCCGGGCGTCATGCCGATCAAGGTTCCACGAAGGAGACAAAATGGGCGACTGCAAATGCGGATGCGGTGAGCCTGCAAGCAACGGGGATTTCATCGCGGGCCACAGCCAGAAACTGACGGCGCATCTGGTAAAAGAAGTCGGCGGTCTGTTCGTTCTGCAGGAACTGATCCGGTCCGCGAAACAATACGCGCACGGTGAACAGGAGGCCGAGATTCTTCTGGATCTGATCCGCCGCATCTTCCCCCCGGACAGGCTCTGACTTCGCATCGGCCGCGGTGCCCCGCTCATGCGGCCCGCCGTCCCCGTGCCGCCCTATCCGAACCCCCTGGTCTGCGGCCGTATGCGCCGATCGCTTTTTCCCCGTTCAGACGTGATTCCGAAGCTGAAGCTCGAGCGGGTGGGGGGTCAGGTAGGTCTGCTCTTTCAGGTAAGGCTGGTCGTACTTGCGGACGTAGTGGCCGATCAGGGTGACGGGCACGATCAGCGGAATGAGCTCACGGCGGTATCTCTCTATGATCTCAAGAAGTTCCTGTTTTTCCGAAGGATCAAGGACCTTCTTGAAGTATCCCAGCATGTGCATCAGCACATTGGTGTTTTTCTTCGGGGTTGCCTTCAGTTTCAGCGCCTCCATCAGCAATTCCCGGTAGCGGTCGATCAGGCGCCCCGGCACCAGACGTTTCGGGTCGGCCACCAGCCGGCCCATTTCCCGAAGATGCTTTACGCTGTGTGACATGATCAGCAGCTTGTTGCGGGTATGGAAATCCACAATGGCGCGAATCGGGTTTCCTGCCCGCAGGGCGTCGGCCAGTCTCCGCAGGGTGAATATCCGCTCGATAAAGTTTTCCCGGAGGGCCGGATCATGGAGCCGTCCGTCCTCTTCGGCGGGAATCAGGGGGAAATGCGCCATGAACACACGGGCGAACATTCCCACGCCGGTCCTGGCGGGTACGCCCTTGTCATCGTAAATCCTGACCCTCTCCATACCGCTGGAGGGAGAGCCCGCCTTGAAGATGAAACCGCACAAGCCCTGCGTCTCGAGCTGGGCAACCCGCTTGCGCGCCCACGCTTCCATGCGTTCGGTGACATCCTGTCCGGTGCGGATCGTGACCAGCCGCGGGCGATCGGGTGTGCCGACGAGGTGAAAGGGTTCCCGCGGGACGCCGAAGCCGCACTCCACCTCGGGGCAGACCGGGACATAATCGACGTACTTTCCCAGGGTGTCTGTGAGGAAATGGTCGAGCCGGTGGCCGCCGTCGTATCGGACCGGCTGACCCAGCAGGCACGCACTGATGCCCAGCCTGATCTTCTCGCTGTTTTCCATGCTGTGGTCCTTTCAAGACAATATTCCCTATTCCGATCGATGTGTCCCTCCATGCCTTTAAAAATGCAGCAGGAAGGCCGATGTTTCCCAACCGCTTTGCAGTCGGCCCCTTTTTCACATCATGGCTGTTTCCAGCAGCGCCTTGGCGGCATAGTAACCGCAGAGCCCGTGCACCCCGCCCCCCGGGGGTGTGGCCGACGAACAGAGTAAAACATGTTTTTGCGATGTTCTGTAAGGGGACAGGGAAGCGACGGGCCGGGCGTAAAGCTGGGACAGGTCCTGCAGACCCCCGTTGATGTCGCCGCCCACATAGTTGGGGTTGTACCGCTCCATGTCCCTTGCCGTCATCGCGTGTTTCGCCAGAATCAGCCCCTTGAAGCCCGGGGCAAAGCGTTCTATCTTGGCTTCGATGTGGCCGGTGACGTCCTCGGAGGTTCCGTGGGGGACATGGCAGTAGGCCCAGGCCGTATGCCGGCCGGCCGGGGCGCGCGTGGGATCGAAGAGGCTCTGCTGGGCAATCACGACATACGGATCGGCGGATATCAGACCCTCGCTCGTCCGGCGGAGGGAGGCGCTGATTTCCTCCAGGGAATTGCCCAGATGGAC
>JBFMBA010000229.1:0-2858 GCA_040755475.1 Thermodesulfobacteriota bacterium | reverse complement strand
CTCCCGGAGCATTCCCTGTTCATCGGGCAGTTCAAACCGGCCGTCGGTAAAATCCCGATACAGGGGAGTTCCGGGAATGAGCATCACCGTCAGGGCGCCGACAAAATCCGGGTCCATGGCGCTCAGCAGCCTGCCCGTGGCCCGGGCGTGCCGGAGCGATCGCTCGCGCCCGCCGATCCCCAAAAGAACCGTGACCGACAGCTGGATGCCCGCTTCCTTGACCCGGCGCCCCATTTCGATGCATGTCTCTGCCGTTGAGCCCTTCCGGATCTCCTGTCGGATCTCGTCATCACCGGTCTCAACCCCGTAATAGAGAATGCCGAGGTTGCGTTCGCGCAGCGCCCTGAGATCTTCCGGGGATTTCATCCGGATGCTTTTCGTGTTCGCATAGGCCCCGACCCTTTTCACCCGCGGCAGGTGCTCCCGGATCAGGTCAAGGATTCCCATCAGCCTTTTCTGGGGAATGATCAGGGCGTCCCCATCCATCAGGAAAAGGCGGTCCTCGTGCTGCAGGTGCCGTGATGCAAAGCGGATGTCGCTCAGAATAACGGCGTCCTCCTTGATCCGGAACCGCTTGTCCTGATAGGAGCCGCAAAAGGTGCACCGGCTGTGCGAGCAGCCCAGAGTCACCTGCAGGAGAATGCTGTCCGCTTCGCTGGGCGGCCGGATGCAGTACCCTTCATAATGCATCCCGTCGGATTCGGAAAAGCCATCCATCGTTCTGTCCTCGTTTTTCCTTTCAAACGGTTGCGCGAAGACATTCCTCTTCCCGCACCGATACTGTCACCGATACTATCACAGAGGCCCGCGCCGGTCCAGACGGCGAAAGGGTCCTGTCAAGAGCAAACAGCGTATCCGATTTTGCAGCAAATGAATTGTCCGTTTTTCTGTTCCATCAGAAGGGGATCTTTTTGGAGCAGGGCAAGCGCGGTGGCTTCGCAAAGGGTTGAAGAAATCTCCCGATGCTGATAAGCTGCTCCCTCACAAGCGGTCAATGGCGGGCCCCGTCCTGCGGGGAGGGGCCTTGCGGCGGGAACGGAACGGTTCTTGCGCCCCATTTGTGGTCCGCAAATGGGGACTAGACAGGTTTCGCTCCCGGCCGGAGCAGAGAAGGAGGAAGGAGCATGGCTCACGGGTACAACGGAAAAATTCTAAGAGTGGATTTGACCTCGGGAACGCTGAAGGTGGAAGAACCGGGGGATATCGTTTACCGCACCTACCTTGGGGGAGGGGGGCTGGCGTCGTACTACCTGCTCCGGGAGCTCAAGCCGGGCATCGATCCGCTTTCGGCCGACAATATCCTGGTCTTTGCCTCTTCCGTCATTTCCGGGGCGCCGATCGCGGGAATGGTCCGCTTCACCACGGCCGCCAAATCGCCTTTGACGGGGGGGTACGGAGAGGCGGAGGCGGGCGGTTTCTGGGGCCCGGAGCTGAAATTCGCCGGGTTTGACGCCGTGATCGTCACGGGCAGGGCGGAAAAACCCTGTTACCTGTGGATTCATGACGGCGAGGCCGAAATCCGGTCCGCCGAAAAGGTCTGGGGGATGGAAACGGGTCCGGCCCAGGAGGCGATCCGGCAGGAGATCGGTGAGAAGCGGGCCCGGATCGCCCTGATCGGACCGGCCGGTGAAAACATGGTGCGCTATGCCTGCGTGATCAATGAGCTCAGGCACATCAACGGCCGGACGGGCATGGGCGCCGTGATGGGTTCCAAGAACCTCAAGGCGGTCGCCGTCCGGGGAACGGGCAAGCTCAATATCCACGATCCGGAGAAGCTCCGGGCGCTGTCCAAGGAATTGGTGGAGCTGATGGGTCAGCACGGCCCGACCAAGGTCTACCGCAGGCTGGGTACGCCCCAGTTCGTCATGTCTCTGAACACCCAGGGCATTCTGCCGACCCGGAATTTCCGCACGGGCTTCTTTGAAACGGCGGAACAGATCAGCGGCGAGCGGATGATCGAGACCGTTCTCAAGCGCGAAGAGGGGTGCTATGCCTGTGCGGTGCGCTGCAAACGGGTGGTGGAGATCCCCTCGGGGCCCTATGCCACATCGGGCACCTACGGCGGTCCCGAATACGAAACGCTCAGCTCCCTGGGCTCGCTCCTCTGTATCGACAATCTGGAGGCGATCTCCAAGGGGCACGAGCTGTGCAACCGCTACACCCTGGACACCATCTCCACGGGCGTGGCGATCGGCTTCGCCATGGAATGCTTTGAAAAGGGGATCCTCACCCCGGCCGACACGGAGGGAATTGCCTTCACCTTCGGGAATCCCGACGCGATGCTCAAGGGGATCGAGTGGATCGCCTTCCGCAGGCCGGGGCTGGGCGATCTTCTGGCCGACGGCGTCAGGGTCGCGTCGGCCAAGCTGGGCCGAGGGTCGGAGAAGTTCGCCCTTCACATCAAGGGTCAGGAGCTGCCCATGCACGACCCGCGGGGAAAGATCGGCCAGGGGCTGAGCTTCGCCCTTTCACCGACGGGTGCGGACCATGTGAGAGCCCCCCACGACACCCCCTTTCAGGCGCCCGGGCCCCATCTGGACCGGATCGCGCCGCTGGGAATCCTGGAGCCGGTCCCGGCCCGCGAACTGGGGCCGCGCAAGGCGCGCAACTTCACCTATCTCCATTTCATCTGGTCCCTCTATGAATCTCTGGGGGTGTGCAACTTCGTGGCGGGCCCGGTCCTGGCCCTGAGCCTCCCCAAGCTCGTGGAGGTGGTCCAGGCGGTGACCGGCTGGGAAACGAGCCTCTGGGAGCTGATGAAGGTCGGCGAGAGAACCGTGAACATGGCGCGGGTCTTCAACCTGCGCGAAGGATTCGGGCGCAGGGACGACACCCTTCCGGAGCGGCTCTTTGAACCG
>JBFMBA010000228.1:0-2379 GCA_040755475.1 Thermodesulfobacteriota bacterium | reverse complement strand
CATCAAGCGTCAGTCCTACCTGATCATCCCCGTGCCCGTGCTGGTCTACACCCTGGTGGTGCAGCAGGCGCCGATCATCAACTGCGTCCTCTGGTCGATCTTTGCCAGTCTCCTCGCGGGCTACGCGAACAGCTATCTGAACAAGAAAAAGTACATGAAACCCCGCCATTACGTGGACGCCGTCTACGGGGGCAGTGTCGTCATCCGCATTACGGCGGTGACCGCCGCAGCCGGAATTATCATTTCCATGATCATGATGACCGGCATCGGCGTGAAGCTGGGGGGGATCCTCTTCATGATCACCGGCGGCCACTACTTTCTCACCCTCCTCCTGTGCGCCCTGCTGTCCCTGATCCTCGGGTGCGGCATGCCGGCCCTGCCGGCCTATGTGATCACGGCAGCGGTCATGGCGCCTGTCCTCGAGGACATGGGCATCCCCCCCATCGTCGTCCATTACTTCATCTTCCTGTTCTCGTCGCTGTCCACGATCACCCCCCCCGTCGCCATCTCCGCCTATACGGCCGCGGGCATCGCCGAGTCCGACCCGCTGAAGACCGCTCTGCAGGCGGTGAAGATTGCGGGGGTGGGATGGATCGTACCGTTTATGATGGTGTACTCGCCACCGCTGGCGATGATGGGAACCCCTTTTCAAATCGTTGCCGCTCTGATCCCGACCTTTATCGGCGGGTACGCCATGGCGCGAGGGCTCATGTACCGTCGGGTGCCAAAGCCGGCCCGCCTGGTGTTTTTCATCGGGGGCCTTATGGGGATCATCCCGGAATACTTTACGGATATTCTCGGGATGGTCGTCATCGTCTGCGCCTTTTTGCTCGAGCGGTGGCTGCTCAAGCGCGAGGCGCGCAAAGTATAAAGTAGAAGTCATTCAACCGACAACAGGAGTGTGACAAATGCCGACAATCATCGTGGAATGGGCGGAAGGCAGGACGGATGAACAAAAGGCGCAATTGGTGAAAGAGGTTACCGAGGTCGTGTCACGGGTATCGAAAGCCCCGCCGGAATCGGTGAGCGTGATCATCCATGACAATCCGCCGGCCAACACGGGCCGGGCCGGCAAGCTGCACCATCTCAAGCATTAGGACAAACCCGGCCTGCGCCGGCGCGCGGGAGCTCGACAGGGCCCGCAAAGAGAAAAGAACCCGATCATTTTGGCGCTGCGGGCACCCGATTGAGAAAGATAGGGTCCGGCTCGGAGGGACACCCGCTCTCGACAAAGGGAGAGACACAATGGCAAAAAAGATGAAGGTGGCGGTCGTACATGAATTCGGCCGCTTCCCGGAAATCCAGGAAATGGACGTCCCCGCCTATGGACCGCGGGATGTGTTGGTCAAGTCACGGGCCTGCGGCATCTGCGGCAGCGACATCAAGCTCATGCAGGGCAAAGCCCCGGGGGTCAAGGCCCCGCTGGTCATGGGACACGAGTTCGCGGGAGAAGTGGCCGAGATCGGCTCCGAGGTAAAAGGCTTCAAGCCCGGCGATCGGGTGGTGGTTCACATCTATCTCGCCTGCAACACCTGCAAGAGCTGCCGGTTGGGTTGGCAGAACCGATGCGAAAACCTCCAGGGCCAGATCGGCTATACGGTCCCCGGCGGGTTTGCCCAGTATGCCAGAGTCCCGGCCAGCAACCTCGTGCGGCTGCCGGAGAACATCACCTTCTCCGAGGGGGCTCTCCTCTCCGGGGCGATGGCCTCGCCCCTTCATTGCATTCGCCGGGGCGACATCACCTCCAGCGACACGGTGGCCGTCTTTGGCGCGGGCGGCATGGGCATGCACACGATTCAGATCCTGCGCGCCATGGGCGCACGGATCATCGCCGCCGACATCGACCAGGAAAGGCTCGAATTCTCGAAGACCCTCGGCGCGAGCGACATTATCAATATGGCCAACGAAGACGCGGTCGAGGTCATCCACAAACTGACCGGCGGCCGGGGGGCCGATGTCGCGATCCAGGTGGTCGATGGCCCGGCGGTCGGGCCGGTCAGCGCAATCGCGGCCAAGTCCGTAGCGCGCGGCGGAAGGGTCGTCCTGGAAGGGCACTACCCGGATATCAACTTCATCTACCCGGTGCACGAGTTCACCATGCGGGAGATTACCGTTTATGGTTCGCGGGCTTCGCGCCACCAGGATCTTTGGGATCTTGTCGATATGGCCACCCGAGGTCTCGTGCGGCCGCTGGTCGCCAAAACGTTCCCCTTCGAACAGGTGGCGGATGCGTTCAAGATGTTCCTGGAAACCAAACTGCTGGGTCGCATCACGCTTGAATGGAATTAGACCGGTCCGGGACTGACGACATCGTAAGAAAAATTGAATTTTACCGGAAACGAGAGGATCCGACATGGCAAAACACCCCCAAAATGCGCA
>JBFMBA010000227.1:0-7299 GCA_040755475.1 Thermodesulfobacteriota bacterium | reverse complement strand
AATCGACGAGATTCTTGGGGCAACCGAGACTCACGATGTGGACTTTCTTGTCGGGCATGATGATCAAGGGTCTCAGCGCGGCAGCTTTCGGGCGATCACTTTCCGGGGCTTGGCGCCGTCGGACGGGCCGACGATGCCTTCCGCCTCCATCCGCTCGATGATCCGGGCGGCCCGGTTGTAGCCGATCTTCATGTACCTCTGCACCAGGGAGATGGAGGCCTGGCCCAGGTCCGTGACCAGCTCGACGGCCTGATCGTACTTCTCGTCGAACTCCTCATCCTGACGCTCCTCCGCCGAATCCGGCTCGAACTCCGTGATCGATTCGTCATAGGTCGGCCGTCCCTGTTTTTTCACGAAATCAACGATCCGTTCGATTTCCGTGTCCGAGACATAGGCGCCGTGGATCCTGATCAGCTTGGAGATCCCCGGGGGGATGAAAAGCATGTCGCCTGCCCCGAGCAGCTTCTCCGCGCCCATCTGGTCAAGGATGGTCCTCGAGTCCACCTTGGACGAAACCTGGAACGAGATCCGGGTGGGAAAGTTGGCCTTGATGATTCCCGTGATGACGTCCACGGACGGGCGCTGTGTGGCCAATATCAGATGAATGCCCGCCGCTCTTGCCATCTGGGCCAGGCGGGTCACCGATTCTTCCACGTTCCTCTGGGCTACCATCATCAGATCGGCAAGTTCGTCAATGATGATGACGATATAGGGGAGCCTGTCGGGAAGGGGGTCGGCAACGGCCTCCGGGGCGGTCGAGGGCCTCTTCCCTTTTTCGGCTTCCGGGATGGGGCCTTCCACTTCGGCGGCAAGGTGCCCTTCGCTCCCCCTGCCGTCAGAGGGCGTAGCCGTTCCGGGTCCCGGCGGAAGTCCCTTTCGGAGCTGATTGTAGGCCTCGATGCTCTTCACCCCGACCTCTCCGATGATCCTGTAGCGGCGCTCCATCTCCTCGACCGCCCAGCGCAGCACCAGGGAGGCCTTCTTCGGATTGACGACGACCGGGTGCAGGAGGTGCGGGATGCCCTCATAACCGGACAGTTCGAGGCGCTTGGGGTCGATCATGAGAAGTTTCACCTCGTCGGGGGGCGCCTTGAACAGGATGCTGCAGATCATCGCATTGAGCGACACGCTTTTCCCCGAGCCCGTCGTACCGGCGATCAGGAGATGGGGCATCCGTATCAGATCGGCGATGACGGGGGCGCCCACGATGTCCACCCCGAGCGCGATGGGAAGCCTGCAGGGCGACTCCCTGAACGCGGGGTGATCGAGGACATCGCGCAGGCGAACGGGTTCGCGCTCCTGGTTCGGAATTTCAATGCCGATGGCCCCCTTGCCCGGGATCGGGGCGATGATCCGGATGCTCGGGGCGCGCAGGGCAAGTGCCAGGTCGTCGGAGAGGTTGGTAATCTTGTTGATTTTGACGCCGGCGGCGGGTTCCAGTTCGTAGAGGGTGATGACGGGACCCGGCTTGACCTCTGTCACTTTGCCTTCGACGCCGAAATCGGCCAGTTTCTTCTCTAGGGTCCGGGAATTGGTGATCAAATGTTCCCGCTTGATTCGCAGGTCCCTTTTTTCGATCCGCTCGAGGAGGGTCAGGGGGGGCAGCTTGAATTTGACGCTCGAACGGCTGCTGAATTCGAAGGGGAGCTGCTCCGCCCTGTGCAGCTTTTCCTTCAGGGTTTCCTGCAGGGTCTCAGTGATGACCGGTGCCGGGGCCTGCTGTCTGGCCGGCTTGGCCGCATCTGCCGTGTCCGGACTTTCGTCGGACCGCCGATGGCCTCTCGTAATAAGCGCCCTGCCCTTTTTCAGGGCTTCCCGAATGGCCGCCGCGGCTTTTTTGATGCCGTTCACGATCGAAAAATCAAACAGGAGCATCAGGGTGATCACCATCAGCAGGGTGAGCACGATCAGGGAGCCGGCCAGACGCAGGCGGGCGTTGAGCAGCTGCGACACGATCCGCCCCAGCAGGCCCCCTGCCTGCAGCGAAACGCCGTAGAGTTGCAACTTTCCCACAAGCAGCGCCGCCATAGCCGATGTGGTGAACACCAGGCCGGCAAGCCCGACCAGGGCGGAGGCCCCGATCCGGAACTGCGGCTCGCGCAGGTACCTCACCGCGGTGACCAGGAGCATCACCGGCAGCCAGAGGATGCCGATCCCCGTCAGCCTGATGAGGGTATCGGCGGTGTACGCGCCGATCGAACCGGTCAGGTTGCGGATGGTCGCGCCGGGATTGAAATGGGTGAAGGAGGGGTCTTGCGGGTGGTAGGAGAAAAAGGTGAGCGCAAAGAAGAGGGCAAGGGCCAGGCAGGATATACCGGCGATTTCCGAGGCCCGCTTATGAGAGGGATTCTTCTCGCTCATCTTGTATGCCTCACCGGGCGCCCTTTCCCCGGTGCTCTGCGGGCCCGTCCTCCGCGGGCGCTGTCCGGCTCTCCAGGTGACCGACAATGATGCTGCGAACCGTCTCGATGAGATCGCCCTTGGTTTCGAGCATATACCCGCTCACATCCACGGGCCGGTCGATCACCATGGTGATCCTCCCCGGTTTTACCTTCAGGGTCCGCCTCGGCATGATCTCGCCGGCCCCGATGATCGCAATGGGGACGATCGGCACTCCGGACCGGATGGCCAGATGAAACATTCCCTGTTTGAACGGCCTGACCTTGCCGTCCCTGCTGCGCGTCCCCTCCGGGAAGGTGACGACGGACTTTCCCTCACGGATCTTCTGCGCCGCCTCGTCCAGGCTCTTGAGGGCCCTTTCGTGATTCTGCCGGTCGATTTCGATGTACCCCGCGTTTCTCATCGCCTTTCCGAAAATGGGAATCTTGAAGAGTTCCTTTTTGGCGATCCATCGAAACTGGCCGGGGATATGGGCCAGAACGATCAGGATATCGAAATCACTCTGGTGGTTGGCCATGAAGATCTGCGGCCGGTCCAACATGACGTTCTCCCGGCCGATGACATCCACCCGGGTGTTGGTGAGCCAGAGCAGCATCCGCGCCCAGAGATTGGCGATTTTGTGCACCTTGTTCTCGCCGGGCGAAAGGAGCGGGAACAGAAAAGCGCAGGTCGACATGAAGGCGGTGATGATGACGGCGACCGCGACCAGAAGTGCAGAACGAATCATTATCCTATCCTGAGCCGCAAGGATCGGCAGGGAACTATGCCTGAAATGACAACCGCGAAAATCTACTCGATTATCTGCCCGAAGTCAATAAGGAATGTTTCCTCCGCCGGCACGGTGCTCCCAGAAAAGGATTGACAAACCCGAACGATCATCATAGCATAACAGGCCATGAAATATGGCTTTTTCCCCCTGGAACCGGTAATGGAATCTCTATGCAGCGGATCATGAGTAAAAAGAGGGCGTTTTCGATCATTGACAATTTTCCCCGTTCCGGCGTCCTGGTTGTCGGGGATATCATGGCGGACCATTTCATCTGGGGCCGGGTTTCCCGCATTTCTCCCGAAGCCCCCGTCCCGGTGGTGGAGGTAAGCAGGGACGACTTTACGCTGGGCGGCTGCGCCAATGTGCTCAACAATATCTATGCCATGGGAGGCCGGGTCTACCTGGCCGGCGTTGTGGGTGCCGACGAGACGGGTGCGAGGCTGATTTCCGAGTTCCGGAGCCGGGGCCTGGACACGGCAGGCGTGGTGAGGGAGGAGGGGCGCACCACAACGCTCAAGACGCGGATTGTGGCCCACGGTCAGCAGATGGTCCGGTTCGATCAGGAGGACCGCAGACCGGTGCAGGCCAAAAGCATCCGGAAAATGCTGTCCTATATCCGGTCGGTGAGGAGTGACCTCGGTGCTCTGGTGATCTCCGATTACAGCAAAGGAGCGGTGACCCGCTCTCTTCTGGAGGGGATCCGGAAGCTGATCGCGGATCATCCGATCTTCACCTGCATCGATCCAAAGGCGAAGGATTTTTCCCTCTACGAGGGATTTGACATCATCACCCCCAACCATCATGAGGCCGGTCATGCCGTCGGGGAGGAGATCCGCAACGGGCGGGATCATGTCCGGGTCGGCATGAAACTGATGGAGAAATTCGCATTTCAGGCCGTGCTCATCACCCGGGGGGAATCGGGAATGAGCCTGTTCGAGAGGGACGGCCGGGTCAAGCACAGGGATTTCCCGACCGAGGCCAGGGAGGTTTTCGATGTGACCGGCGCCGGCGATACGGTCATCGGCATCCTTGCCCTCTGCATGGCGGCGGGGGCCTCGTTCCGTGAGGCCGCCTACCTCGCCAACCATGCCGCGGGGATCGTGGTGGGGAAGGTCGGTACCGCCACCGTGACCCGGGAAGAACTGAAAAGGGTCCTATGAGTGAAGCGCAGCCGGCGGAGGCCGTCAAGCTGATCGCCAGCCTCTTCGCCGGGGAGGGCCTTCTGCTGGGCGAAGCGCTCCGCGCCCTGACGCAGCGATACGGAAGGGCCGACTTCGTCAGTGCCCCGATGCCCTTCGCCTTTACGGAATATTACAGGAGAGAGTTCGGCGAACCGCTCATCCGCCGGCTGGTCGCCTTTGAGCGGCTCGTCCGGCCCGAGGGTTTGCCCGACGTCAAAACGTGGACGAATGCCCTGGAGCGGGGACTGGCCATCGAGGGGCGGCGGCGGGTGAACATCGACCCCGGCTACATTGCCAAGGCCCACCTGATCCTGGCCACAGGGAAGGGCTACAGCCATCGGCCCTATCTCAGGGACGGGATCTACGCCGATCTGACCCTGATATACCGGAACCATGCATTTCATCCTCTGCCGTGGACCTATCCGGATTATGCGGGCGCGGAACTGATCGGAATGCTGACCCGGATACGTGAGAGGTACGGCTTGCAGCTGAGGGCCATAATGAAGGGCGGCCTGCCGGCAGCCGGAGACGGGCCGGCGCCGGAGGCGGGCGCGCTGAACAGAGAGGCGGACAGATGATCAGAAGCATGACCGGTTACGGCAGGGCCGAGGCGCTGCTGGCAGGCAGAAAATGGGTGGTCGAGATGAAATCGGTCAACCATCGGTACCTGGAAATTGCCCTGCGTCTGCCGGGCATGCTGCTGCCCCTGGAGACCGAGATGAAAAAAAGGATCGGGGAGCGGTTCCTCCGGGGGAGGATCGAGGCGACCGTCCGCATCGACGGCGACGGCACCCAGGATGAGGGCGGCCGCATGGTCCTCAATCTGCCCGCCGCGCGACGCTACCACGACCTCCTGTGTCAATTGAAGCGTGAACTGGGGCTTCCGGATGACGTGACACTGGCCATGATGACCGGCTTGCGGGACCTCTTTATCCCGGCGGAAGCGGTTCAGAATCCAGAGGATCTCTGGGAGGGGCTGTCCCGGACCCTGGACGAGGCCATGGGTGCACTGATGGGGATGAGGGAAAAGGAAGGGGAGAGCCTCAAGCGCGATCTGATGGCGCGGCTGTCCGCTGTGGGTGTGATTCTGGACACGATTGCCGGAAGGGCGCCCGCGGTGGTCAGCGAATATCAGAGGCGCCTCGGTGATCGGGTCCGGGAGCTGACGGGCGGCATGACCATCGATGAGTCCCGCCTGATTCAGGAAGTGGCGATCATGGCCGAAAAGAGTGATATCACCGAAGAGATCGTCCGGTTCGGAAGTCACATCGGGCAGTTTACCGATCTGCTGGAGACCGGCGAGGCCGCAGGTAGAAAGATCGATTTCCTCATCCAGGAGATGGGACGGGAGGTCAACACGATCGGGTCCAAGAGCGGAGACACCGGGATATCGCGGAATGTCATCGAGATCAAAAGCGAACTCGCAAAATTGCGGGAGCAGGTGCAGAACATTGAGTGACCGGGATCGGGACCCCCAGGCCCCGTCCTGCAGGCAGCGCGACGGGGCGCCGCAACAGGACGAAGGCTCGGTCGCCGGGGCGCTTCAGACTCCCGACGGCCTGTCCAGGGGGCTGCTGCTGATTCTTTCGGCGCCGTCCGGAGCGGGGAAGACATCCATCAGCCGGGAGATCCTCCGGATGTTTCCCGACATCCGCTTTTCGGTCTCCTACACGACGCGTCCACCCCGCCCAGGCGAAGTGGACGGCAGAGATTATCATTTCGTCTCCGAGGAGGAATTCAGGCAGCAGATCGCCCGGGGGGAGTTGGTGGAGTGGGTGGAGAATTACGGCCGGCTTTACGGCACGTCAAGAAAGACGATGGACGCCTATCTGGAATCGGGTCAGGATCTGCTCCTGGATATCGAGCCGCGCGGCGCAAAGGCGATCCGTAAAGGCTATCCGCGGGGGGTTTTTATTTTCGTGCTTCCCCCGTCCCTCACCGAACTGAAAGCCCGGCTGGCGAAGCGGGGGGAGGGGGCCGACGTGGTGGAACGGCGGCTCCGGACGTCGCTCGATGAAATTCGCGAAGCGTTGTGGTACGATTACATCATTTTCAACGAAAGGCTCCATGAAGCCGTCGATCAGTTCAGGGCGATCTATATTGCCGAAAGATCGCGGCGGGAACGGGCCCAGGAAAAGATCGACACATTTTTCAAATAATGACAGGAGGTTTACACCAGATGGCCAGAATTACCATCGAGGATTCGCTGGCGCAAGCCAAGAATCGATTCGCACTCGTTCTGCTGACGACCCAGCGGACGCGGCAGCTCCTCAAGGGGTCCCAGCCCTTGACGGAGGCAAGAAACAACCGGGAGATCGTGACGGCGCTGCGGGAGATTGCGGCGGGAAAGGTTTACTATGCCCATCCCGATATACTGAAGCAGGTCAAGGCGGAATTCAAGTCCATACCCGATGAGACGGAGTTTATCGGCGATGATGAGTACGTGGAGTAGCCCGCCCCGGCAGAGGGTCATTTTTGCCCTCGATGTGGGCGACGGGATGGAGGAAGCCCTCTCCTGGGTCGATCGGCTGAAGGACCACGTGGGACTGTTCAAGGTGGGAAAGGAGTCCTTTGTCCGATACGGAACGGAGATTGTCCGTCAGATCCATGCAAGGGGGGGGAAGGTCTTTCTCGACCTGAAATTTCATGACATACCCAACACTGTGGCCCGGGCTGCCGAGGCCGCCTGTGCGCTGGGGGTGGCCATGTTCAACGTGCACGCGCTCGGCGGCCGGCAGATGATGGCCGAGACGGCCCAGGTGGTGCGGCGGCTGGCCGATCAGTCCGGAACACCCGGGCCGATCACTCTGGCGGTCACGGTGCTCACCAGCCTCAACGACGAGGATCTGGCGCTGATCGGGATGCGCCGCGGGGCGCGGGAAACGGCGCTGAACCTGGCGCGCATGGCGCAGGATGCCGGCGTGTCGGGGGTGGTGGCCTCCGCCGAGG
>JBFMBA010000226.1:0-2764 GCA_040755475.1 Thermodesulfobacteriota bacterium | reverse complement strand
TGCCGGCTGACAAGACCGGATGACGCGCCCGGCCCTGCCCGGGGGCGAGAGGTGCCTCAGGGCCGCCCCCGGGGGCGGCCCTGAAGGGGATAGTCAGGGTTTCGGGAAGTTTTCGATCGCCCGAAGGGCCCGCTGGATCTCCTCGTCGGGGAGCTGGTAGGGGGCCAGCTTGCCGTTCAGGTAGGCGTCGTAGGCCGCCATATC
The DNA here is from genome assembly GCA_040755475.1 of Thermodesulfobacteriota bacterium. Taxonomy (GTDB): domain Bacteria; phylum Desulfobacterota; class Syntrophia; order Syntrophales; family UBA5619; genus JAKAFS01. The sequence continues at coordinate 2,560 of JBFMBA010000226.1, read as the reverse complement.
CACCAGCCCATGGCCGCTGAAATTGAAGAGAATGGTCCGCTCCTTCCCCTCTTCCTTGGCGCGCTGCGCTTCCGCGACCACCGCCGCGATGGCGTGGTTGGTCTCCGGGGCGGGGATGATCCCTTCCGACCGCGCCCACTGGACGCCGGACTTGAAGGTCTCGATCTGGTCATAGGCCATCGCCTCGATCAGCCCCTCGCGGAGCAGATGGCTCACGATCGGCGCCATCCCGTGGTAGCGCAGCCCCCCGGCGTGAATCGGCGCCGGCACGAAATCGTGACCGAGGGTGTGCATGGGCAGAAGCGGCGTCTTCATGGCCAGGTCGCCGAAGTCATAGGCAAAGGGCCCCCGCGTCATGGTGGGACAGGACGCCGGCTCGGCCCCGATGACCCGCACCTGCTTGCCGTGGATCTTGTCCCGGACGAAGGGGAGCGCGATCCCGGCGAAGTTGCTCCCGCCGCCGGCGCAGCCGATGACCACGTCGGGATAGAGTCCGATCTTCTCAAACTGCTTCTGCGCCTCCAGGCCGATGATCGTCTGATGGAGCAGCACGTGGTTCAGGACGCTTCCCAGGGAATAGCGGGAATTCTCCTGGGTGACCGCATCCTCCACCGCCTCGCTGATGGCGATCCCGAGGCTTCCCGGGGAGTCGGGATGGGCGGCCAGTATCTGGCGACCCGCTTCGGTCCGGTCGCTGGGGCTGGGGATGCACTCGGCGCCCCAGGTGTTCATCATCATGCGCCGGTAGGGCTTCTGCTCATAGCTGACCCGGACCATGAATACCCGGCACTCCAGGTCGAACATCCGGCAGGCCATCGCCAGGGCGCTTCCCCACTGGCCGGCGCCCGTCTCGGTGGAGAGCCTCTTTATCCCGAAGGCCTTGTTGTAGTATGCCTGCGCGATCGCCGTATTCGGCTTGTGCGAGCCGGCGGGGCTGGAGCCTTCATACTTGTAATAGATCTTGACGGGGGCATCGAGCATCTTCTCGAAATCCACCGCCCGGCAGAGGGGGCTGGGCCGCCAGATCAGGTATTTGTCCAGGACCTCGCCGGGGATATCGATCCACCGCTCCTGGCTCACTTCCTGCTCGATGAGGTTCATCGGGAAGACCGGCGCCAGGTCCTGCGCCCCGACCGGTTGGCCGGTTCCCGGATGAAGGGGCGGGCTCATCGGCTTGGGCAAATCCGCCTGGATGTTGTACCACTGCTTCGGGATCTCATCATCCGCCAACACAACCTTTCTTGATTCCATAATCCGTCTCCTTTTCGCTGTAAGAAATCGATGTCATCCCGAACCAGGATGACCGCACCCGTCATGGTGCGACAGGCCTCCCACGACAACACCTGGTCCAACGAAAAAAGCCATGGGGTTTTCCCATGGCTTCATCTGCTGTGATCACCGAGACATGGGAAGGGTTCCTTCCTGCCCACGGCTCATCTTCCAGAGAGCTACGGCGGGCAGACCTGTGAGGTCCGCCACCACCAGAACAGCACGACAACCCTTGCATCCATTGCCACGGCCCGAGCCCTCCGAAGGTTTGATCCTCGCCTAACACACAGGGGAAAGGGATGTCAAGAAATAAATGATCCGTTCTGGTTCGCCAGGAAACCCCGATGGCGCCGGTACCAGAGGTTCGGGAAGAGCCGGTACAGCGCGCGGGATACCGGGCCGATAAACTCATTCGTTCGCCGATCGAACTGCGTCGCCTGCAGAATCCGCTCCCGTATCTCATCCCGGCTCCGGTCCTCGTTGAAGATTTTGTAGGCGCAGTGGAACAGCGGGCTGTACATGTTGCGCTTCTCGAGAAACTTGTGGACGTTGACGATGGTATTGGGCCCCTCCGGCTTCCCGTCGATCCGCGCCAGGACCTTGAGGTGCGTCTCGATGGGATTGCCGGTGAACAGCTCGTAGAAAATGCGGCCGTAGCGGTGGTTTTTGCTCGCGTCCGAGGAGAGGGTGATGTACATGTCCCCCACTCCGGCCTGGCTCTGAAAGGCCTGGAAACTCCCCCCCAGAAGGCGCGACAGGGAACGCACCTCGACGCCGGAACGGGAAAAAAGCGTGCCGGGGACCGAGTCGCCCAGGTTCAGCAGGTCCGTCACCCCCTTGAGGTTGGCCGAGATGTTCTTCAGGGCGCCGCAGGCCTCGATCCCCACGGTGTCGAAGTTGTAGTAGGACGTCAGCTCCCGGCGGTTCGAGCCGAGAAACTCTTCCCGGACGATCCGGCAGATCCCTTTTCGGCCCGCCACCGTCAGACAGACGGGATTGCCCAGGGCGACATCCACGTCGAAGAAGGGCCCGCCGATCGAGACCAGCTCGAACTGCCCCTTGAGATTGAAAAAGCTGCTGCGGATCAGCTGCGACGGGGTGATGAGCCGCTTGGTCACCTCGCTGGCGGTGAGCCCCTTGATCGCCGAGATGAAACAGGTGCTCGATCCTTTTTTTTCAAGGATCGGCTTGATGTGATTCAGTATCTCGGGAAGGCGGTCCATCGTGACGGCCAGGAGGATGAAATCGTTGTTCTCGACCACCTGCTCCAGGTTGTTCGTGGCATGGACCT
>JBFMBA010000225.1:0-8915 GCA_040755475.1 Thermodesulfobacteriota bacterium | reverse complement strand
CATCTTCCGTATCTCAGGATCCTGTGTCAGGGCGGCCGCGAACTTGGTTTCCGTCACTCCCGGCAGAAGTGCGTTGACGCGGATATGGTACGGGGCGAGTTCCTTGGCAAAGGACTGGGTCATGGCGATGATTCCCGCTTTGGTGATCGAATAGATCCCCTGCAACGGCGCCGGCCGCACTGCGTTGACCGATGCCACATTGACGATGGCGCCCCCTCCCCCCTTGCGCATGATCCGTGCGGCGTGCTGGCTGATGAAGAAATAGCCCTTCAGATTCACATCGCAGGTCTTGTCCCAGGCTTTTTCATCGGCGCTGAGCACATCACCGAAGAAGGGGTTTGTTGCGGCGTTGTTCACCAGGATGTCAAGATGCCCGTGGCTGCTTTCGATCCTGGCGAAGAGCTCCTCGATCTGCCCCATGTCGCCCGAATGGCATACGGCCGACTCTGCTCGGCCCCCCGATTCGGCAATCTCCGCTTCAACACGCCGGAGACCCTCGATTTTGCGGCTGGCCAGAATCATGTGGGCTCCGTGGTCGGCCAGGCATTTTGCAACCGCCTCGCCGATTCCCCGGCTGGCGCCCGTGATCAGGGCAATCTTTCCATTCAGATTGAAATGGTTCATCTCTCTCCTCCATGGCAGGTCTGCTGGTTGTATGATCATGCCCCTTGACAGTGCAGCGCTCGACATGCGACTATTGCGCATATTTGTAAAAAGCGATGCAGAAAGGAGCCTCCCTGATGAGAACGAAGCAGGATTACATCACAGGTCTGTCCCGGATGAAAAGAAATATTTTTTACAACGGCCAATTGATCGACAGAACGGACGACCTTCAGGCGGATTGCCTCAATACCATCGGCACGACCTACGATGAGGCGGCAAGGCCGGAGAATCGGGATCTGTGCACGGTGGTGTCTCATCTGACCGGCGAGCGGATCAATCGCTTCAACCACATCCATCAAAGCACCGATGACCTCCACAAGAAACAGGACATGACCCGGATGCTCTGCCAGAAGGTCGGCGGGTGCATTCAGCGCTGCATGGGGATCGACGGAGCGAACGCCATCTACAATGTCTCCTACGAAGCCGACAAGGTCAACGGCGGCGCCACACGGTACCATGAGAATTTCAAGAAGTGGCTCGTTCGGTTCCAGACGGAAGACCTCATCGGCTGCTGCGCCCAGACGGATGTGAAGGGTGACCGGATGCGCCGCCCGGCGGATCAGCCGAATCCCGGGGCCTATGTGCGGATCAAGGAGCGATTGAAGGACGGGATCGTGGTCGACGGATGCAAGGTGCACATCTCCGAGGCCTCCGTGGCCGACGAGGTCCTGGTGGTCCCCACCCGGGCCCTGCGTCCCGAGGACAAGGACTATGCGGTGGCCTTCGCCGTTCCGGGAGACTGGGACGGCATGAAACAGGTGGTGACCATCCACAACCTGCGGCCAAGGGAACACTTCAAGCGGGGATTCGTGCCGGGTGCGACGGATTCCTATCTGATTTTCGACAACTGCTTTGTGCCCTGGGAAAGGGTGTTTCTGGCCGGCGAACATCAGCATGGAGGCGCGTGCGCCCTCCTGTTCGCGCTGTTTCACCGCCACTCCTACTCGGGCTGCAAACCGGCGATCGGCGATGTCATCCTCGGGATGGCCGCCCTGGCCGCCGAGGTGAACAACATCCACAGGCAGCCCCATGTCCGGGAGAAGCTGGCGGAGCTGATCATGACCATCGAGCTGGGTTACGCCGCGGGCTACACGGCATCCGATCTCGGCAAGCCGGAGCTGTACGTACCGGGTATGGGTTTTGTTCCCTACGGTCCCGGCTCATACATTCCCAATTCGATTTACTGCAATGTCGGACGGTGCCTCTCGGGAGAAGCGGTCTGGCGGGAGGCGGAAATCCTCTGCGACCTCGCCGGCGGCGTCGTCGCCACCTTTCCCCACGAGATGGATTTCAAGAATCCGGAAACCGGGGCGCTTCTGCTCAAATACACCGAGCGCAATCCCGACATGCCCGTGGAGGACCAGGCCAATTTCTGGCGATTCCTGGGCGACGTCCTCTGTTCGGCGACGGGCGGCATCATGAATATCGGCAACTACCATGGCGGCGGCTCGCCGATCATGGAGCAGATCGCCATCACGACCCAGTACGACATCGAGTCCCGCAAGAAATTAGTGAAGTATATCGCCGGGATGAGTGGAGGCGATCGCGAGGTTTTCAGCAGAAAGGGTTAGACCGACAGCTTCTGGACGGCCGTGGCGACCAGCCAGCCGATGACGGCGCAGATGGGAAAGGTCAGAATCCATGCGGCGACCACCTCGCCGACCACGCCCCATCGTACCGCCGAGAACTTTCGCGCCGCGCCTACCCCCATGATGGACGTGCTGATGGTGTGGGTGGTGCTCACGGGAATTCCCAGCCGGGAGGCGAGCTCGATGGCAACCGCCGCACCGGTCTCCGCCGCAAATCCCTGGTAGGGCCGCAGCTTGGTCATCTGCATCCCCATCGTCTTGATGATGCGCCAGCCTCCGGCTGCTGTTCCCACGGCCATGGTGATCGCGCAGACGACCATCACCCACCAGGGGATGGAGAACGCGCCGCCGACCGGCAGCAGACCGCCCACCATCAGGGCGAGCGTGAACACCCCCATGAATTTCTGGCCGTCATTGCTGCCGTGGCTGAAGGCCATGAAGGCGGCCGACCCGATCTGAAGTTTCCCGAAGACGAGCTCCACCCGGCGGGGCGTGGCGCGATGAAAGATCCTGTAGATTGCCAGGAGGATCGCATACCCCCCGCCAAAGCCCAGAAATGTCGAGAAAAGAAGCCCTATCAACACCTTTTCCCATCCGGACCAAACCAGGGCATCCATACCGCCGACCGCATAGCCCGCCCCCGTGAGGCTCGCCACCAGGGCATGGGTTTCACTGGTGGGCAGGCCGTAATGCCAGGCGAGGGAACTCCACAGTACGATGGCCACCATGGCCGCTCCGATGGCGGAAAGGGTCATCGCGTCGTGCTGCACGAATCCCTTGCCGATCGTTACCGCGACGGCAGTGCCGGAGATCACTCCGAGGGAGTTGAACACGGTGGCCATGACGATGGCGGACCGGGGCGAGAGCACCCGGGTGGAAACCACCGTGGCGATCGCGTTTGGGGCATCGGTCGCGCCGTTGACGAATTCGGCGGCCAGGACCAGAACCAGAACGATGACGATCCCGAGAGTGAGTTCGCCCATCACCGATCCCCCTGCGACAGGATCTTTTTGCCTGGACGCCGGGCCCTGTGGGAAGAAGGTGTCCCCGTCGCCGCCCAGTCAGCCATTTTTGAGGACGATCCCTTCTACAATATTCGAGACGTCCTCGCAGACATCGATCGCCTCTTCGATTCTTTCGTGAATCTCCTTCCATTTGATCAGTTCGCGGACGTCCTCCTCTTTTTCGAACAGGCGCGCCATGATGGACCGAAGGATCACATCCCCTGCGTTTTCCAACGTGTTGATCTCGATGGCGGTCTCGATAATGAACGCGGCATTTTTCATGTCCCTCAGTGCGTGAATGATGATCTTGATCTTTCCGATCGCCGCGTTGAGAATCTGTGCCTGATCGACGAGCGCTGCCGCGGGCACCCGCACCCGATACAGGTAGAGCCGGGCAGCGGCCGCCTCGATCATGTCGAGAATGCTGTCCATTTTGTTGACCAGATGGTAGATATCCTCACGGTCGATCGGCGTGATGAAGGTTGTGTGCATCTTTTCGTAGGTCCGGTGGGTGATGATGTCCGCTTCGTGTTCGATCTCCTTGAGTCGGGCGACCTGGGGCTCACCGTATACGTCGCTCTGGGCCAGCTCCAGAAACAGTTTTCCCCCGACCTCGATTTTGGCGATCAGCTCTTCGAAAAGATCAAAGAATTTCTCTTCTTTCGGTATCAGTCTCATGGCGATCCCTCCTTACGTCCGGGAAAACTCCCGACCCCGAGGCCGGTGTTACCTACCATGGATTTTGGGGTGAAACAAGGGAATTGATGTTCAGGGATTGCCGGTTTCACCGGATCATCCTGAGTAACGATTTGTTTTATTTCAGTATCTTGACAAATATGATTTTCCCGTCATCGGGGGCATAGAAGTCTGAGAGGAAGGCCTCCTGCACGTATCCGCAGGCGAGATAAAAGGCGTGCGTCGGTTTGTACTGGCTGCGGGAGGAGGTTTCCGCGTAGACGCGCCGCGCGCCCTGACCGGCCATGAGGCGTTCCGATTCGTCCAGAAGCTTTCTTCCCAATCCTCGCCCCTGTGCGTGGGGAGCCACGGCGATCCAGTACAGGTCGTAGCTGTGCGCCGTACCGGGAACCGGGCCAAAACAGCTATAGCCTATAAGCTCGTTCCCTGCCTCGGTAAAGAGAAAAGAGTAGCCGCTCGTATTTCCTTTGGTCAGCCGTTCGTCGACAAGCTCCACGGCGATCGCGCATTCTTCGCGGGAGAAATATCCGGTGGTGCGGACCAGCCGTTCGACCGCTTCCCGGTCCTCCGGTCGCACCTCCCGGCGAAACGCCGTGTCTGGGTCCATCTGCCTGTATCCCTATCAGTTTGTATGGTCGCCGATGATCCGCTCGAGGACATCCTCAAAAGTGAGATTCGCGCCGAGGGTGGCCGCGATAAATCCCGCGTCCGGGGAGAGACAGGGATTGGCGTTCACCTCGAGAATCCAGGGTCGATTCTCGCTGTCGACCCGGAAGTCGACGCGGGCATATCCCTTCAGATCGAAAAGTTTCCAGCATCGCAGGGCAAGCTCTTTGAGTTGGAGCAGCAGAGGCGCATCGGTTTCCGGGAAGGTGAATGACAGCGGCGTGTGGCTGAATTCGAAAGAATCCTCCTCCCACTTGGAGCGGTAACCCACCACGCGAATCTTTCCAGGCGGGTACGCATCGAATCGAATCTCCGCCGGAGGAAGCACCTCCGGTTCGTTGCCGCCTTTTTCGGACAGCAGTGACAGGTTGAACTCCCGACCGTCGATGAAGGCCTCGGCCAGGCAGGACCCGCCCAGTGTGTCGCGACGGGCGTCCATCTCCGCAAACAGGCGTTCCCTGTCCGCTTCAGGCACGACCGAATCCTCGTCGAGGCCTATCGATGCATGCTCCCAGACCGATTTGACCAGCCAGGGCCCCGAGATAGGCAGACCCCGGCATCCCGCTTCGGTCGCAAACCACGGCGGCGTGGGGAGGCCGGCGCAGGTGAGCCACTGCTTGGCCAGGAGCTTGTTGGAAGTGAGCATCATCGATTCCGGACCCGAACCGGTGTACGGAATCCCCAGCGCGTCAAGAAGGGCGGGAACGACGTGGATGAGCCTTCCCCTGCCGATGAGGGACTCGGTCAGGTTGAAGACGATCGCCGGACGGAGCGAAGCCAGCCTCCGGGCTGTCCTGGCCAGGTCCAGGGAAACGGGCAAGGCTACCGGCAGATGGCCCATACCGGCAAGACCTTCCGCGACGAAATCCACCTGAATCAGGACATCCCTTTCGTCGGGCCCCGCCTCTTTTGCCACTTCTCCGTGAAGGATTGCGATTTTCATCGTGCGCTCCGGATTCGTTTCATGGCGGAACGCATGATCCCGCCGATCATTTCCTGGTAAGGCATTCCGGCCAGCTCGCAGAGGATCGGCAGGTCCGAGTGATCGGGACGGAGTCCGGCCAGGGGGTTCACCTCGATGAAATGGGGCGTCCCTGCGGCGTCGGTGCGCAGATCGACCCTCCCTCCATCGCGGCATCCGAGTCCCCGCCAGGAGTCCAGCGCCGTCCGGGCCGCCAGCTTTGCCGTTGCATCCGATGCGAGGCTGTAAACGACCCGGCCGTGCCAGTCATCCTTGTTGTTATAGGAGTAAATCTCCTTTTCGGCCTTCTCCGTAAAATGAACCTCCAGCACCCCTGGAACGAAGGCCCCCTTGCCGGTTCCGATGACGCCGACGGTGAATTCCCGCCCGGGAAGAAAGGCCTCTACCAGAACGGGCTGTCTGAATGTTTTCAGCAGCTGCATACATAGGCGATCAAGGTCCGGCCGGCTGGTGATTTTTGAGGCGGCGGAGACGCCTTTTCCCGTCCCTTCGGCGATCGGCTTGGCGAACAGAGGAAAGGGCAGGGTAATCCGTCGGAGATCGTCCGGTGATTCAACGACCACAAAATCCGGTGTGGGGATTCCCAGATCACGGATAACCCGCTTGGTCATCCCCTTGTGCAGGGTGAGAGACAAAACTAGCGGATCGGAGAATACATAGGGTATGTCATAGGCATCGAGCAATGCCGGGACCTGCGCCTCGCGGCCGAAGCCCCGGAGCCCCTCGGCAATGTTGAAGACAAGATCCCATCTCTCGCCGGCGACGAGCCGCTTCGCCAGCGCCCGGAGGTGACCGATCCGCTCGGTCCGGTAGCCGAGCGCATTGAGCGCCTGCTCGATCGCCGCTATCGTTGACGGATGGTCGAATTCCGCGGTCGCTTCCTCCGTATGACCTCCGGCCAGGTATTCTGCCCGGAGGTCATAGGTCATCCCTATGATCAATGAGTCATTCCCTTTCTTGGGCGCTCGTGTCCCCAGGATCTCTATGGGCGTGACAAACAACCCTCCGCCCCGCCGGCCGGGCGGAGGGTATCAGTCCATGATTATTTCCTTTGCAGAACGTCCCGCACCCCGGGGCGAGGCCCATTTTACGAACGCTCGGTGCTCCCCTCCCTGGCGGGCAGGATGTGCCGGCTGGCTAGTGGATGACGCTCTCTTCCGATGGACAGTCCGGATAGCGAAAGATCTGACCTTCGTAGTTTTTCAGTATCAGGTCGCCGTTCTCCAGCCCGACGACATAATCGGGCAGAAGAGGGATCTTGCCGCCGCCGCCGGGGGCGTCGATGACATAGGTCGGTACGGCATAGCCCGTGGTGAATCCCCTGAGCCTCCGGATGATTTCCAGTCCCCTGGAGACCGGGGTCCGGAAATGGGAAGATCCGGGGATCGGATCGCATTGATAGAGGTAGTAAGGCTTGACCCGTACCTTCAGAAGCCCGTGGACGAGGCGCTTCATCGTTGCCGTGTCGTCGTTGATGCCGGAAAGGAGCACCGTCTGGCTCCCGAGCGGTATGCCTGCATCGGCCAGCCGTGCGCAGGCCATGGCGGCCTCGGATGTCAGCTCATCGGGATGGGTCGCATGAATGCTGATCCAGAGCGGGTGATAGCGCCTGAGCATCTTGAGCAGCGCAGGCGTGATCCGTTGGGGGAGGACCATCGGCGCCTTGGTGCCGATCCGGATCATCTCGATGTGGTCCATTCGCCGCAGGTTCGATAGGATCCATTCCAGCGGTTCGTCGGCCAGCGTCAGCGGATCGCCGCCGGAAAGAAGCACATCCCGAATCTCCGGGTGCGACGCGATGTAAGACAGGGCTGCCTTCCAGGATGTGATGTTGAGACAGTGGTTGCTGTCGTGGCCGACCATCCGTGACCGGGTGCAATAGCGGCAGTAAGTCGCACAGTTTCCAGTCACCAGGAACAGGACGCGGTCCGGATAACGGTGCACGATGCCCGGGACCGGGCTGTCCTCATCCTCGTGTAGCGGATCGTTCGACTCGCCGCTGCTCCGGAAGTGCTCATGGACAGTGGGTACGACAGTCCGGCGCAATGCCTGCCCGGGATTCCAGGGATCGAGCAGACTCGCGTAGTGCGGGGTGATCGCCAGCGGCATCGCGTGCGCCTGGTCGGTCATGGCATGTCGTTCATCCTCCGACAGACGAATGATCCGCCCCAGGCTTTCCACATCGCGAATCCGGTTGTGGAGCTGCCATCGCCAGTCCTGCCATTGCTTCAGGGTGGTGTTCGGAAAAAAAAGCCTCCGGAAGGCCCGTATCCGACCCTCTTCGCGAGCATCCTGCCTGGATGCCGGTGGGGCCGGCATGACCGGAGGGGGGCTGGGGGTGCCAAGAAAGGAGCTGTAATCTTCGTAAGGGTTCGGACCGACAATGCCGGTCAACCTACCTGGAGGTTCTGCCTCCTCCGCAAAAAGAGCTTCACTTTCCATCGATGGATGCCTCCTGATCGGTGATCCCGCCGGCCGCTGTGTCATGGGCCCATGACGGGGGTCTTTTTCCGTCCTCATACAGATCCATAAAGAGGGGCGTCAGTCTCTCCTTATTCTATGCGCAACGTGCACGCCTTTTCGGTCGCCGGATGGAACGGGGCAACGGGACGTCCGCTCCATACCCATGGATTTTACGGGCCGCTCTACTCCTTTTGTGGCGGGTTGTCAACGACTGTTTTTCAGACGCCTTCATGCCCGAAGCCACCCTTTTACTTGACGATATAACGTTTGATCGTGATGACCGGCCTGCCCGATGCGTCCTCATCGAGGGATCCGGTCGCCTCCACCTGGCGCTGGAGATACGTGCGCATTTCTTTTCCCTTCCTGTTGCCGACGACCCGATATTCCCTCTCGTCGGCTGTGGCCAGGGCCGTGACAGTCACCTCGTGGTCGTCATTCCAGTCCACGGGAATGACGATCCCCGTCAGTGTAACGCTCCGTCCGCCTCTTTTTTGAACCATTCGCGCTGCACCTCTGGGACAGATGACTAGAAAACAGCGTGCCATAATTCTAACCATGCGTTTTTCTTGGAGAATGACCGTCTGGTCCGCATCAGACAGGAAATATTTATTCCTATATTTACAGATGAACCGGTTATTCTGATAGCCAAAGAACAATATAATCTGCCCATTTATACGAAATAATTATACAATATTCAACAAGAACTACAGGTTCCTATCATTGACATATCAGAACCATGAGTTCCTGTTCATGCCGCCCGTTTGTCTGGGGCAGACTTCCCGCGGAATCACCGCCGGGCGGTGCAGGATTCATTTTGTTTGACAGGGTCATTTCCCTGTGCTGAATATGCAC
>JBFMBA010000224.1:0-13498 GCA_040755475.1 Thermodesulfobacteriota bacterium | reverse complement strand
CGCCGGGTGAGGGGACGGCGCGGAACACGAATATCACGATCGCGGTGCCCACGAGGGTGGCGCGCGCCTCGGGCTCAAGGGCGCGCGTGAGCTTGACGATCAGGAACGCGACAATCGCGAGCGAGCCGGAAAAGACAATCTCCTCCCTGTAGGGAATTCTTCCAAGACCCACCGCCAGCGTGAAGACCACGAACAGCAGGCTGCCGCCCAGAATCCACCAGTTGATTTGCGTGGGCTCGCCCCGCGGATTGAGCATCGCCTCGACCTGACTGCGGGTGTAGCCCTGGCGCCGCAGGCGGCGGGCGTTGCGCCGCATGATGAGCGTCGCGCTCACCACGCCCAGCACCGAGATCAGCGGGATCCCGAGCGCCATCCAGTACACGTTGCGGTAGATGAGCGCGATCTCGGCCGGCGGCAGGCGGTGCACGCCGGCGAAAAGGTAGAGATTGATAAAGGCGACCAGCACGCTGCCGCCGATGATCGCCACGCGCCCGAGCGTCTGCATCGTGGTGTTCATGAGCTTGCGGGTCGCCGGGTCGATGGGCGCGCCTTTCTCGTCCACACGGGGGACCGCCTCGACGGTCATCGCGTCGGCGACCGCATCCTGGGTCACGTAGCCGACCGGCGCCAGCAGCGTCGAGAGAACAAACCATGTTTCGGCCGGCATGATCGCGGCCATGGCCTCGCGCTCGCTCAGCAGGCCGATCATGATCAGCAGACTCGCGGCGATCAGCCCGGCGCCCAGGTAGACCAATCCGCTCTTCCAGCGCCAGATGAGATCCACCAGGTGTCCGAGCGGCATCTTCAGCGCCCAGGGGATGCCGGCCCAAAAGCCGAGGGCGGCGAGAAAGGAGGCCGGAAGGCCGAGGTACTCCTTGACGAAGAATGTGCCGACGATGGCGGTCAGGCCCGAGATCCCGGCGGCCATGTAGACCATGAGCGGGGGCAGATAGGAGAGCCGCAGCTCACGCCCCAGTTCCAGGATATTCCGATCTACCCAGCGGTACAGCATAGCGCTCCTTTATGACATCCTCATGCAAAAGGGTAAGCGGCCGGTTCTCCCGGAATCCGGTCACGGGCCCGGGGCCGGCTGTGGAGGCGGGACCAGGCGGGCTTCCCGGACGGCATACAACGGCGCAAGGGCCATGACTTTTCTCCCTGCTGCCGGCCGTGTCGCCACAACGCCGACTACTGTAAAATGGGATAATACACCTGCGGCGCCTTTCTTTCCACCACCTGCTCGGCGGCAAGCGCCATGCGCAACAGGCCTGCCTCATCCCAGGGCCGGCCTATGACCTGCAAGCCGATGGGCAGACCCTTTTGCGTGTAACCGACGGGGAACGAAATCGCCGGCAACCCCGTCATATTCGCCACGGTGGCAAAGCGCATGATTTCGACGGTGGTGGTCAGATCGGATTCGCCGTCGGGCAGCGCGCCTTTTTTGATCTCCGGCGCGGCGATGCCCGTTGCGGGTGTGAGGATCATATCCGCCTGCCGGAAGGCGTTTTCGAAATGCCGGATCATCCGCGTGCGGATCCGCTGCGCCAACAGGTAATCCGTTGCCGTGAACTGACGCGCCAGCGCGAGAACGACGCGCACATCCAGTCCGTGTTCCCTGCGATGCTCGTCGTAGGTGGCCTGCATGGCCTGCGCCATTTCGCTCGTGATGGTGACGCTGTGCGCGATGCGGTTCGCCTCGAGGTCGGGGATGACGATCTCGACGATCCGGCAGCCCATATTTTCATATGCCTTCAGCATGACTTCACAGGCCGCCACCACTTCCCTTTCCGCATGGCGGAACCAGTCCCGGTACACGCCGAGCCTGAGGCCCTTGAGGTTCAGATCATCCCAGCCTTTCAAGGCCGGCAGAGGCTGGTGCAGCGATATCGGGTCTCTCGGGTCGGGCCCCGCGATCACGGCGTAGGTCAGCGCCGCATCGGCGGCGGCGCCGGCCAGCACGCCGACGTGGGCGACGCTCCAGACCAGGGGATAGGCGCCATGTTCGCTGATGCGCCCGAAGGTGGCCTTCAATCCCACGAGTCCGCAAAAGGAAGCCGGGATGCGGGTCGAGCCGCCGCCGTCCGCGCCGATGGCGACAGGCACGAGCCCCGCCGCGACGGCAGCGGCCGAACCGCTCGAACTGCCGCCCGTGACATGGTTCGCGTTGTATGGGTTGCGGGTGGTGCCGTGATGGGGATTGATGCCCGTCACGTTGATGCCGATCTCGTGCATGTTGGCCTTGCCGATCAGCAGCGCCCCCCCTCTTCGCAGCCGCGCGACGACGGTGGCGTCTTCCCCGGCGGGCGTCTTCCCCAGAAAGGCCGTGCCGACGGTGGTTGGATAGGGCGTCATGTCTATCTCGTCCTTGATCGCCACCGGGACGCCGTCAAAAATACCGAGCGGCCTGCCCGCCCCGATTCTCTCCGTTGACTCTCGCGCCTGCCTCATCACATCGTCACGATCGACGGCGATGAACGCCTTCAGGGGCCTGTGGCCCGCATCGCTGGCCGCGATCGAATCCAGGACTTTTTTGGCAACCTCCTCCGGCGTGGAGGTTCCACTGCGATAGGCGTTCGCATAATCAAACAGGCTGGCGAACTGGAAGCCCTCCATTCTGGAGGCCGCTCCCGGCCACTCGTTTTCGGCTGCGGCGGACGCCTCCTTCTGCAGCGCACCCGTAAAATGGATCGGATGGTGCGTGGGGTTTTCGTCAAACCGCTGCTTGCGCAGCCAGTTCACGCCCGCGCTTTCAAACAGGCTCGGTGTGAGCAACAGGCGCAGCGGGCTTTCGACCAGCGCTGCAAAGAATCTCAACGTCCCGCCCGCCAGATAGGGCAGCTTGACCGATTTCAAGTCATATACATTTTTGCTTTCCATTGTGACCCCCCCGGCACTTTCGTTCCATCGGCCCAGTCGATCGGAAAAGCCCTTTTCCCTGTGAAACATAAAATAAGCGATGTCGCGTATTAATTCAATACGCACTATCGACCCCGTCAGGGCTGCGTCAAAGTTGGCGCCATCACTCTGATGTGGCTGGAAGAGGGTCCCGCCACTCACCTGTAAAATTTTTGGCCCGTTCTACAGCTCGGCCGCTCCCATTCCCAAACTCGCCCTGCGGGCTCAGACAATGGGAATGGGCCGCTTCGCGGACGCTTCCCTCGCCGAGACGGGCACCCCAAAAATTCCACAAAGGTTCGTCTGGGGACCATCATCCAGCCGACTTTGACGGGGCCTTGTCGACCCCGTTGAAAAGAGATGCGTTGCCGGTCGACGATGCCGGCGGCGTGCTTCCCTGCCGTCCTCGCAGAGGCCCTCCATATGTTGTGGAACCACAACATATGGAGGCCGGACGATCCGTGCCTCTCTGTCTCCTTTTTTCTTGCGCTTGCATATAATGATGTTTTTCCTCAGTAAATATTCACTTCCGGCATCTTTCGACTATTGGCAGGCCCTTTGCTATGACCAATGGCCAGATATGGAGTCCCACAAAAGGGTTTTTGGCAAAGGAGGCAGATATGTACAGGAAAATCCTGGTTCCCCTGGATGGCTCGGCGATGGCCGAGTGCGCGCTGTCCCACATCGAATCCATCCTCCAGGAGGGAGCGGCGGCGGAGGTGACGCTTCTGAATGTCGTTGCCATCCATATCTCCTGGACGGAAGTGGAGCGCGGGCACGTCAATTACGGCGCACTCCAGCAACAGATCCTCAATGCATCGAAAAATTATCTCAAAGAAGCGGAATCCCGGCTCAGGTCCGACCGGATTGAGGTCAGGACCGAGTCCATACCGTCCGGCAGGCCCGCCGACGCGATCGCCGATTACGCCAAAAACGAGGGCATGGAGCTGATCGTGATGGCAACCCACGGTCACACGGGGTTCAAGAAGTTCATGCTGGGCAGCGTGGCCTCCGGTGTCCTGGATCGGTCCCATGTACCCGTGCTTCTGATCCGGCCCGAGGCATGTATCCCCTAGCCGATGCTTGACGCCCTGCCGGTGTCGGTCGCTGCGTATCACCGGCGCCTGAAGCGGGTTGCCCCGTCCGTGGGGCGGGCATGCCGCGGGAGAATTACACAAAAGGCCCGTGCATCACCCGTAAGGAGGTATCCGATCATGAACCATTTGAAGGCGTTCCTCGGCGGATTTGCGTCCACGTTCATTTTTCACCAGGGGCTCCTCGCCATCCTCTATGCCGCCGGCTTGGTGCCGCGCGTCCCCTTCTCACTCGCCCCGACGGCGCCCTTCGGGATACCGCAGGTCATCTCGCTCGCATTCTGGGGCGGCCTCTGGGGTATCCTTCTGTGGCCCCTGATCCGGCATATGAAACACCCGGCATACGGGCTGACGGCGCTGGCCTTCGGTGCACTCCTCCCCAGTCTCGTCGCCTGGTTCGTGGTGGCTCCCCTCAAGGGACTGCCGGTTGCCGGCGGCTGGAAACCGGCAAATCTCATGACGGGGCTGCTGCTGAACGGTGCGTGGGGCCTCGGCGTTGCCCTGCTGATGCGGATGTCCACCGGCGGCCGATCACGCGCCGTGAAATGAGGCAGTTGCCCTGTCATGAGGCTTCCGTCCATGGGAAGGCGCTTCCCGGCATGGATGCTTCGGATGTCCTGCGGCATCACGGCCGCCGTTTCCTGTGAAGGAGGTATATGGCAATGAAGATCATAACCCTGGGGACAGCGGCGGCGTTCATTTCCCTCATGGTCATCGGTTGTGCGGTACCGGGACCCCGGGTACCCATTATCAATCCGCAAAAGATCGATCAAAAGGAAGCCGGCGCGAAACTGATACCCAAATTCTGCGATGTGCTGGTCAAAACCAACAGAACGGGCTTCGAAACGGCCACGGCGATATGCCGCCAGTTGCAAACCGGCGAAGTGACGCTCGAGAAGGTGAAAGCGTCGGACAACGGGCGGTATATCGTCTTCCTGTTCAAGGAAAAAGGAGACAGCGCCGGTCCGTCCGGCGGCAATCACGCGATCGCCGCCTTTTATTTCAATCCGGGGTCGGAGGTGATCCGGTCATGCGATGAGAACGGCCTTTGCGACGTCTTTGTGCGAAACGGAGTCACCCGGTTCGGGCGATCCGATATCACCGTCCACGGCGAACCCATGGTCAACGACAGGGGGATTTCCGTGAAGTTTAACGAAAACCGGTCCTTCGCATATGATCTGCTTTTTTCGTACGGGAAAGACCATCAGCGGGAGGGCAATGAACTCATCTCTCTTTTCCTGAGCGCCTTTCCCGTGCTGGACTATCAATGACGGCTTTGCAAAAGCCGCCCCACATTCAAGACGTTTGCAACTTTTCCCGACGTCACCATCAAGGATCGCCCGGTAATGGCCGGGACAGCCGCCTGCTGCAACCGGCATCCCTGTTCCCCATCAGCCGCCGTTATCGGGTATTTCCCATCTACCCGCCGCCTAAAACCGGGGGAAGTGGTCCTTGATCCGGGTCTTCAGAGAGTCGAGCAGATCGTAGCGGGTCAGGTCGAAGCAGATGGGTGTGACCGTGATCATCCCCTTCCTGAGGGCGCAGGCGTCCGTATCCTCATCCTCGCAGGGGGGCGACTCGGTCTCTCCGGCCAGCCAGTAGTAGATGTTCTCCCGCGGGTCGATGCGCCTGTCGAAATTTTCCATCAGGCGCGCGTGCCCCTGCTTCACGACCGCGACTCCCCGAATCTCCTTCTCGGGGATCGCCGGCACATTCACGTTGAGCGCCACGGGAGGCTGCGGATGCCGGAGAACGAAGGCGGCTATCCGCCGGGCGAAGCGGGCGGCCGCGGTGAAGTCCGCCTCCCGGCGGGTGTCGAGCGATATGGCGATCGACGGGACGTTCTGGATGGCCGCCTCCGTCGCCGCCGAGACGGTCCCCGAATACAGGACGTTGATTCCCACGTTGGCCCCCAGGTTGATCCCGGAGACCACCAGGTCGACCGGCCCGCCCGCCAGTTCACAAATCCCGATCTTGACGCAGTCCGCGGGCGTCCCGGCCACGGCATACCCGAGAAAGTGACCGTTTTTTCTTGCCTTCCGGACCATGAGCGGCCGGAAGATCGTGATCGCATGGCCGACGGCGCTCTGCTCCACCTCGGGCGCCACCACGACGCACTCGGCATCCTTTGCGAGCTCCCGGTGCAGGGCGGCCAGCCCCCGTGCGTAAATCCCGTCATCATTGGTGAGAAGAAAGCGCATCCTGACTCCTGACTTCTATTTCACCTGGACGATCCGGTCTTCCCTGACCGTCAGGACGAAAAGATCCTTTAGCGCATCCCGCGTCGCGGGAAAGGATGTCCTTCCCGACACGCCCGGGTATCCCGTCACCTGCGCCAGCGCGTTGCGGAAGCTCTCCCTGGTTCCGCCGCGGTCGTCGCGGATCAGCCGAACCGCCATATCCATGCCGTCGTAGACGAGGGCCTCCATCGTCGCCGGCTCGCGTCCGTAGGCCGTATAGAACGCTTCGATGAAATCGTTCACCTCCGGCCGGAAGCTCTCCGCGAAGAAGCCGTCCACGAAGACCGCTCCCTGCAGAAGCCCGGTGTCGGCCTTCAGGAGCTGCGGCGAGACCCAGCCGCTGGTCCCCAGGAGCCGGATACCGGTCATGTCATGATAGGCCAGCTGATCCACCAGCATCGCCACACGGTAGGCGTAATCGGGAATGAACAGCGCCTCGAAGCCGGGATCGGATTTTTTCTGCGCTCCCGCGGCGGTTTCCGCCCCCGGTTGTGCCGGCGCCGTGCCGCCCAGGGCGAGAATCTCCGCTCCGAAATCGGTCTGGTCGGCCTTGTATGACTGCTCCCGGCGGATTTCGCCCCCCGTTCTGAGCACTTCTTCCCGGAACAGCCTTGTCATCTCCCGGCCGTAGGGATCATCTGGGTGGAGAATGGCAAACCGGCGAAGTCCCAGCTCCTCGCGGGCGTGTTGCACCACCGTGCGGACCTGCATCGCCGCGGTGAGAAAATTCCGGAAGACATGGTCGCCGACTTCTGTGATCCCCTCCCGCTGTGTCAGCGTCAGGATGGGGATCCTCAGGCGCTGGGCCTCCCTGGCCGCCTCCAGCGCCTCCTGGCTGCCGAGCGGCCCGATGACGCAACGGGCCCCGGCAAGGGCCAGCTTTTCCACGGCCGCCCCCGCGACGGCCGCATCGCTCTGCGAATCCTCGATGAGAACCCGGACCGGGGTCACCCTGGAAGCACCGAACACGCCCGCTGCAAGCAGAACCGCGTCGAGGGCCCGGTTTCCGTAAGCGGCGTTGCGTCCCGTCAGGGGGAGGATGCAGCCGACCGCCGGCGGATCGGCGGCGGGTGCCGGTTCGGAGGCCTGCCCGGCAGAAACGGGCGCACCCCACAGACAGAGAATCAGAACCAGGATCGCGCTGCCATGCCGCACGGCCGGTGCGGCAGAACCCCGCTTATGCATGATCGCACCCTATCCCTCTTTGTTTTCAGCGGCAGATGGCTTTCATGTACCGGATGGCCTCCTCGGCCAGGCGGGGAGACTCGATCCGGACCGAAACCTCGCTGTTGTATTTCAGGGCCGACTGCGTCAGGTTGTGGCTTCCGATGAAGAGCGTCCGCCGGTCGATGACGATCATCTTGGTATGCATGGTCCTGTCCGGGGCGTCCATGCACACCCGGATGCCCGCCGCCTTGAGCCTCCGGGACGTGTCGGCGTTGACCTCGCTGACGTTTTCCCCTTCCTTCCCGCGCTCCATGACCGCCTCGACCCTCACCCCGCGCCGCACGGCTTCCCGCAGGTGCTGCACGATCCGGTCGGGCCAGTGATCCCGGAACCCGTTCGTTTTGAAGAAGAACATGGTCAGCGCAATCTCCTGTCGCGCCCGGCCGATCTCGTCCAGGAGCGCCGAAAAATACTCCTGGTCCTTGAGCAGCCTGATGTCGCAGCGCTCCGCCGGGTCGGCAGGGGGAACCTTTGATTCCCCCTGCCCCCAGGCGAGGGCGGGCGCCAGAAGAAGAAGCACCGCCAGCGGCGCCATGCGTCCGATTTTCCCGATCACCGGCTTTGCCATGCAGTCATCTCCACCCATACGACTGGTTCAAGGAGCATTCTCCTCCGGGCCAAGGAGTGAAAGGGCGCCTGTTTTTCCCATTGATCCGTTTTTTTACAACATATTGCATCCGCCGTCGACAAAAAAAACCCGGGATTCCGCAGAGGGAATCCCGGGCGGTTTTTCTTGGCGACGCTATTTCTTTACATCCTCGAAGTCGGCGTCGACCACGTCGTCGTCCTTCCTGCCGCCGCCGGTCTGCTGATCGGCCCCCGCTCCGGGCTGGGGACCGCTCCCCGCCGCGCCCTGCTGCTGGCCCGCCGTCTTGGCGTACATGGCCTCGGCGAGCTTGTGGGAAGCGTTGGTGAGCTCCTCCTGGGCCGACTTGATGGCGGCCAGGTCATCCCCCGCAATGGCCTTCTTGACCTTCTCGATGGCCTCTTCGATGCGGGCCTTTTCGGCGGCGTCGATCTTGTCGCCGAACTCCTTGATGTTCTTCTCCACGCTGTAGGCCAGCGAGTCGGCCTGGTTTCTCGTCTCGATGAGCTCCTTTTTCTTCTTGTCCTCGTCGGCGTGGGCGTCGGCCTCCCTGACCAGCTTCTGGATCTCCTCGTCGCTCAGTCCGCTGGAGGCCGTGATCTTGATGCTCTGCTCCTTGCCGGTCCCCAGGTCCTTGGCCGACACGTGCACGATGCCGTTGGCGTCGATATCGAAGGCGACCTCGATCTGGGGCATGCCCCTGGGCGCGGCGGGAATACCGACCAGCTCGAAACGGCCCAGCGTCCGGTTGTCCCCCGCCATGGACCGCTCGCCCTGGAGGACATGGATGCTGACCGCCGGCTGGTTGTCCGCCGCCGTGGAGAAGATCTGGCTCTTCTTCGTGGGAATCGTGGTGTTCTTCTCGATCAGCCGCGTCATGACCCCGCCCAGGGTCTCGATCCCCAGGGACAGGGGCGTCACGTCCAGCAGCAGGACGTCCTTCACGTCGCCGGTCAGGACGCCGCCCTGGATCGCCGCGCCGATGGCCACCACTTCGTCGGGATTCACCCCCTTGTGCGGTTCCCTGCCGAAGAGCTCCTTCACCTTCTGCTGGACCCGGGGCATCCGGGTCATGCCGCCGACCAGGATCACCTCGTTGATGTCGGAAGGCTTGAGTTTCGCGTCCTGGAGCGCCGTCTGGCACGGCGGGACCATCTTTTCGATCAGGTCCTCCACGAGGGCCTCGAGCTTCGCCCGGGTGATCTTGATGTTCATGTGCTTGGGACCCGAGGCGTCGGCAGTGATGAAGGGAAGATTCACATCCGTCTCCATGGCCGTGGAAAGCTCCATCTTCGCCTTCTCCGCCGCCTCCTTGATCCGCTGCAGGGCCATTTTGTCCTTCCGGATGTCGATCCCCTGGTCTTTCTTGAATTCATTGGCCAGGTAGTCGATCAGCCGCTGATCGAAATCCTCTCCGCCCAGATGCGTGTCGCCGTTGGTGGATTTCACTTCGAACACCCCGTCGCCCAGCTCCAGGATCGAGATGTCGAAGGTCCCGCCGCCCAGGTCGAAGACGGCAATCTTCTCGTCCTTCTTCTTGTCCAGACCATAGGCCAGGGCCGCCGCCGTGGGCTCGTTGATGATCCGAAGGACGTTGAGACCCGCGATCTTGCCGGCGTCCTTGGTCGCCTGCCGCTGCGAGTCGTTGAAGTAGGCAGGCACCGTGATGACCGCGTCGGTGACCTTCTCCCCGAGGTAATCTTCGGCGGTCTGCTTCATCTTCGTCAGAATGAACGAGGAGATCTCGGCCGGACTGTAGTTCCGCCCGCGGACCGTCACCTGGGCGTCGCCGTTGCTCGCCTCGGTGATCTTGAACGGGCTGATGGTCTGGTCGTACTGAACCTCTTTCGAATTATATTTTCTCCCGATGAGCCGCTTGATCGCATAGACGGTGTTCTCCGAGTTGGTGACGGCCTGCCGTTTGGCCACCTGTCCCACCAGCCGCTCTCCGTTTTCCGCGAATGCCACCATCGAGGGCGTCGTCCTATTCCCTTCCTGATTCGCGATCACAACCGGGTCTCCGCCTTCCATCACCGCGACACAGGAGTTGGTCGTTCCCAGATCGATTCCAATAATTTTTGCCATGATTCCTATCCTCCTTAATTATTCTCGCCGTATGCCCCGTTCTCGAAACAATCCTCCCGATCATCCCGAGACTTCCGGCAGACGGAAACCTTCGCCGGGCGAAGCAGCCTGCCGTTCAAGAGATAGCCCCTCTCGAACTCCCCGACCACCTTGCGCTCCTCGTGCTCCTTGCTGTCCACCTGCATCATCGCCTCGTGGACATGGGGATCGAAATCTTTCCCCACCGCCTCGATCTGCTCCACCCCGTGCTTCTGCAGGCAGACCATGAGCTGGTCCTGGAGCATTTTCAACCCCTGCTTGAAGGCATCGAAGTCGTTCGAGTTGCAGGCGTGGTCCATGGCCCGGTCAATATTGTCCATCAACGGCAGGATGTCCCGAAGGAGATTCTCGTTCCCGAACTTGACCGCGTCGGCCTTCTCGCGCACGGCCCGCTTCCTGTAGTTATCGAACTCGGCCATGACCCGCAGATACCTGTCGTAATTCTCGGCGGCCGCCTTCTCCGTTTCCTGGAGCCTGCTCATCAACTCCTCTTCTTTCGACTGTTTTTCACCCATGTCATCTTCACCTGCCGCTGCCTCCTTCCCCGGCACCGGCTCGTCGGATATTCCCTTGCCCGGAAGGTGATCTCCCGCTTCCGCGGCTTCCATTTTTACTTTCCTTGCCATGCTTCCCCGCCTGCGCTTATTTGCTGTCCGGCCTCTGAAAGAGCCTGAAATCCACCATCTCGCAGATGACGTGCCCCACCGTGATATGCACCTCCTGAATACGCGGGGTGCTGGTGGAGGACACATTCAGGGCGTGATCCGCCATTCTGACCAGATCTCCTCCGTCCCGTCCGGTGAGGCAGACCGTCACCATGCCCATCTTCCTGGCCGTTTCCAGGGCCTTCACCACATTCGCCGATGTCCCGCTGGTGCTCATCCCCCAAGCGACGTCGCCCCTTTGACCGATGGCCCGCAGCTGTTTGCTGAACACATCCACGAAATCATAGTCATTGGCGATGCTGGTGATGACCGACGTATCGGTCGTCAGGGCGATGGCCGGCAGAGGAGGTCGCTCGATCACAAAGCGGTTGACGAACTCCGCCGCCAGATGCTGGGCGTCCGCCGCCGAGCCGCCGTTTCCGAACAGCAGGATCTTGTTGCCGTCCTTGAGCGCCGCGGTCACGGCTTCCACCACGGCCACGATCCGCTTCAGATTCTCGTTGAGAAACTGCTCCTTGGTTTGGCACGACTCCCTGAATATTTTGACGATATAATCTTCCATTGCGGCCTTCCCGCCATCATGTATGCCTTCCCAAATTCTCGCATAATATATGGACGACCCCGGACCCTGTCAAGGGAGGCGGACCGATTAAATGCCCCAGGAGGGAGGCGAAAGCGCGCGCACCCCGGGCTTGGGGGAGCGGCATATCCCGCCATGAAAAGGCGGCGGACCGGATTGATTCCGGCCCGCGGAAAATGAACCACCGAGTGGGGGACGCTGCGCCCCCTTCCGGCCGTCAGGCCTTCCTGTTTTCGGGAAAACAGGCTTCGTTGCGGTTCCGGTCGTCCAGTTCGGCCCGTTTCCCCCGGTTCCAGCCCGAAACCCTGCTCATGTGCCGGGTGATGCGGGCCAATCCGTCCACCGCCGCGGAGCCGCAAAGGGGGCAGGCCTGCGTCAGCCCCCGGGTGACGGCGCCGCAGCCGCTGCAGAGGGTAAATTCGGGGGAAAAGACGATCTGGCGGCTCCCCGTCTCGCCGTAGGCGCGGATGATGAGGCGGGCAAGGGCCGCCGGAGCCGGCTCTGCGGCGCCCAGCTCGATATGGGTCACGGCGCCCGAGGGGAAGAAGCGGTGGAAGAGCCCCTCCATCCTCACGCGGGTCAGCGGGTCCACGGGCGCCGCCGGCAGCAGGTGCGTCGAGTTGGTGTAGTAGACCCCCCCCCTGGCCAGATCCCCGCGGACGTAACGGCCCGATTGGGGAGAGAAGTGCTTCAGATCCAGACGGGCGAAGCGGTAGGCGGTGGTTTCTGCGGGCGTCTGCTCCAGTTCGAAGCGCATCCCGTGGTCACGGCCGAGCCGGTCAGCCGCCTCCCGCATGCGCCCGATCAGCTCCACTCCCCAGGCCAGCGCATCCTCCGACTCGTGCAGCTGCCGCCCCCTGCGGATCTGGACCAGTTCGTTGAGACCCGTCACCCCGATCAGATAGCGGGCTTCCGCCATCTGCAGGGACGGTCCCCCGTCGCGCTGCGCGGCAACCACCGCCAGCGGGCCGGCCTCGCCGAGGGCCAGAAGGCTCTCGATGAATACGCGCTTCTGAACATGGGCTCGCGCCGCCAGGGCCGTCATCTCGTCGAGAAGGGCCAGGAGGCGGTCTTCGTCGGCCCCGGCACGGTAACCGAGGCGGGGCAGGTTGATGGTGACGTTCTGGATCGATGCACGGCTGCGCATCCAAAGGGTGGCCGGATCTTCCCCCGCCACCCCGTCGCCGGACTGAAGACATCCGCCGGGCGCCGGGGCAGACCCGTTCGACCGGTCCAGGTCAAAGCAGGGGGTTCCCTTCGCTGCGGCGACACCGCAGAGTTCCTCGAGAAACGCTTCGTGGCCGGGGGTGCGGAAAAAGGCATCGGTGATGTGGACGATGGTCCGGGGAAAGAGGAAGGGCTTTCCGGAGACGTCCCCCTCGCGCTACACCTGCAGGAGCGCCCGGGCAAACCGCTGTGACTCCTCCCTGTATTCCCCGCAGGTCCGGCCGGTGGGCCTTCCGCCGGGGCCGATGGCGGGCAGGTCTGCCAGAACAGGGGGCACCTCCCAGTAGAGATGGATGTCGGTGAACATCGCCTGCCCCCCCGGGGCGGAGGTGAGCTGGGAGAATTCATAAACGAGCATCTGGGCGAACTGCTCGATCTCCCGCTGTCCCATCCCCGACAGGTAGGGGGCGAATGAGAGGTTCACCGTATCCCAGCCGATCACCCCGGCGAAGTGGCCCTGAAGGGAAGCCCCGTAGCGGACCATGTGGGCGAGCAGGACCTCCGCATGCCGCGCCGGCCCGGCTGCCGTCACGGAATGGGGCAGCTTCAGCCCGAAGCGCTTCAGGCTTTCGAGGGACTGGCAGCAGCTGTAGGGCCGGTCCACGTAGCCCAGGCCGTGCAGATGGAGATCCCCGGATACATGGGCGTCGCCCACTTCCCGCGAGAAGACGTCGTGAAGGGCGTATTCCCGCCGGATCCCCTCCACAAGAACCAGGCTCGTCCCTTCGGGGGAATGGGGTACGTTCGCGTTCTCCTTGTTCCGATGGAAAATGAGCCGCCGGACGTCGTAGAGGGGAAAACCCAGCCGCGCATGGAGGCGCCTTTCCTTCTCCAGGCCCCTTTCGATCAGCTTGGCATCG
>JBFMBA010000223.1:0-11356 GCA_040755475.1 Thermodesulfobacteriota bacterium | reverse complement strand
CTTCCAGGTCTGCATCGACCGGCAGCTCACCGCCGACGCCGCCTACGCGGACATTGTCCTGCCGGCCACCACCTACTATGAGATTCAATCCTACATGATCTACGGTTCTCTTTTCAGGATTCGTGAGAGAATGATCGAGCCGCTCGGCGAGGCCCGCAGCGATTTTTTCATACTGGCGGAGCTTGCCCGGCGGCTGGGCTATGGCCACCTCTATCCGCAGAATGAGGATTCGCTCCTGCGTCATGTGCTGAAAGGTTCCGGCTTCACCCTGGAACAGGTCAGGCAGGCGGGCGGA
Source organism: Thermodesulfobacteriota bacterium (assembly GCA_040755475.1). GTDB lineage: Bacteria > Desulfobacterota > Syntrophia > Syntrophales > UBA5619 > JAKAFS01. The sequence goes on along the minus strand of JBFMBA010000223.1, from coordinate 11,061 downwards.
ACGGCCTCCATCGAAACCCCGATGATGCAGTACCGCAAGTGGGAAAAGGGGTTTCTCAGACCGGACGGATCGCCGGGATTCGACACCCCTTCCGGGAAATTCGAGATCGCCTCGAGCCTTCTCGGAGAGTACGGATACGATCCCCTGCCGGTCTATACCGAGCCGCGGGAAGGCCCCCTGTCGCGACCGGACCTTCTGCATGCGTACCCGCTCGTGTTCAACTCCGGCGCCAGGGTGCGAACGGCCTTCCATACCCAGCACCGGGGGATCCCCGCGCTCACGAAAGACCATCCGGAACCGGCGGTCACCCTCAATACCGCCGACGCGCAGGAGCGGGGCATCCGGGACGGCGACAGGGTCAGCGTGACCACGCCCAGGGGCAGTGTGACCATGCGCGCCAGGGTCACCGACGACATCGCCAGGGGATTCATCGACGCCAACCATGCCTGCGGCAGTCCCGTCGGCCCGCAGGCGTGGCGGGAATGCAACATCAACGCACTGACGGACCTGCAGCAGTATGACCCCATATCCGGCTTCCCCGTCTACAAATCGCTGCTCTGCAACGTGACCAGGGCAGCCGATGACGGCGACCGGGTGATCATCGGCGCCGGTGAACAGCCCGGGGACTTTGCGGCTGCCGAGAGCCGCGAGGATATGCCGGACCCGGTGTATCTCGACCATAACGCCACCACCCCGCTGGCGGCGGAAGTGTCCGCCGCGATGCAGGAGGCCATGGCGCATTTCGGAAACCCTTCCAGCATTCACGAGGCGGGGCGGAAATCGCGGGCCCTGATCGATGCGGCACGGCGCCGGGTGGCGCAGGCGATCAACTGCACGGCAAGGCGCATCGTCTTTACAGGCTCCGGCTCCGAATCGAACAACCTGGCCATCAAGGGCGCCGCCTTCGCCCGGCGGGACGGGAAACGGCACCTCATCACCACGGGCATCGAGCACCCGGCGGTGATGGGCACCTGCAGATGGCTGGCCCGTCAGGGCTGCGAGGTGACCTTCCTTGCCGTGGACCAGTTCGGTGTGGTCGATCCCGCCGAGCTGGAGCGCGCGATCACGGATCACACCTTTCTCATATCCGTCATGGCCGCCAACAACGAGACGGGTTCGCTCCAGCCGGTGAAGGAACTGGCCGGCCTGGCCCGCCGGCATGGCATCCCCTTCCATTGCGACGGTACGCAGGCTTTTGGAAAGATTCCCCTGGACGTCGAGGATCTGGGTGTCGACATGCTCACCCTCTCGGCCCACAAGCTCCACGGGCCGAAGGGGATCGGCGCCCTCTACATCCGCCGGGGCGTTGCGCTGGAAGGTCTGATCAGCGGCGGAGAGCAGGAAGGGGGGGTGCGCGCGGGGACGGAAAACACCATCGGCATCGTCGGATTCGGCAAGGCCGCCGAGATGGTGCCGGGATTTCTGTCTCACATGGCGGGTGTAAGAAAACTTCGGGACTCACTGGAGAGGGGTATCCGGAGGGTGGTCAAAGACGCCCGCCTCAACGGTCACCCCGAGAAGCGTCTGCCCAACACCCTGAACCTGACATTGCCGGGGCTTCGGGGCGAATCGGTGGTGGTGGCGATGAACCGGGAGGGCGTCTATTTTTCATCGGGTTCCGCCTGCAGTTCCGGCTCCCCCGACCCGTCGCACGCGCTCATGGCCATGGGCCTTTCGGAAGCGGACGCCCATTGCGCCCTGCGGTTCTCGCTGGGATATCGGAACACCGGGCAGGAAATCACCCGGACCGTGGAGCTGCTGAAGAAGACCATCGATCGTTCGAAGAACATGATTCATTTCGTCCCCTGCAGGTAGGCTGCAGACGCGACCGGCGCACAACCCTTCAAACCCCGCCTTGTCGGCGGGCCCGGGGGACGCAACAACAGGCGGAACCCTTCCCTGCCGGGCAACCCTTCCCGGCGGGCGGGATGCGTCAAAGAGATGGTCTCCCGAAAACAGTGAGAGAGACGAATCATGCACAGGCAATCGGGCACCGCAGAAACCGGAATGCCGGACGGGTTTTCCCTTCCGCAATTTGCCGCCGATGTGGCAAAGGGACTTTCGGCCACCCCGAAGTCCATTCCCTGCAAATACCTCTACGACGAAGAGGGAAGCCGGCTTTTCAAGCAGATCATGACGCTTCAGGCGTATTACCTGACGCGGTGCGAGCTGGAAATCATGGAAAGCCACAAGGCGGACATTGCCGCCCTGCTGGGGGCCGGCGCCTTCAACCTGGTGGAGCTGGGCGCGGGAGACGGTGCGAAGACAAAGGTCCTTCTGGCCTGCCTGCTCGAAAAGGGCCTGGAGCTCCATTATATACCGATCGATATCTCCGAATCGGCGCTGCGGGGATTGACGGAGGATATGGCAAGCCGCTTCCGGGAATTGACGCTGCAGGGTTTGGCCGCCGACTATTTTGACGGCCTGCGGCAGCTCTCGCGGATGGATCACCGGCGCAATGTGGTCCTGTTTCTGGGCGCCAATATAGGCAACTTCGATCCCCGGGAAGCCGGAACTTTTTTGTCCCGTTTGCGGGAATCGCTGAACGGGGGCGACCTTGCCCTGATCGGCTTTGACCTGAAGAAAGAGATCGACACGCTGGTCAGGGCGTATAACGACCCCGAAGGGATAACGGCCCGGTTCAACATGAACATCCTGCACCGCATCAACAGCGAGCTGGGTGGACATTTCGATCCGGCCCGGTTCGGCTACTACAGCACCTACAACCCGCGGACGGGTGCGGTGGAGAGCTTTCTGGTCAGCCGAATACAGCAGCGGGTGTCCATTGAGGCGTGCCGGCAGGTCTTCTTTTTTGATCAATGGGAGCCCGTTCACACCGAATCGTCCTACAAGTATCGGGAAGAGGAGATCAACGGCATGCTCCGGGACCGGGGTTTTGAGTTCGTCGCGAGCTTCCGTGACCGGCGCCGGTTTTTTATCGACACGCTCTGGCGGGTGCGGAAGCCCCGGCAGCGGAGGGCCATCGCGACCCCCGCCGGCCGATATCGGGTATAGCGCGGATGCCCCTTGCACCGTCACGCCGATGAAACGAACCAGGAAACCGAAATGTCCAACGCCATCAGGCAATCCGTAAAGAAAGCCCAGGCCGTCCTCCGCAGGAACTGGCGAGGCTCCTATACCCTGCCCTCGGCATCGCTTTACCCGCACCAGTGGAACTGGGATTCCGGGTTTATCGCCATCGGCTACTCGCACTATGACACGGACAGAGCGATGACGGAGCTGCGAAGCCTCTTCGATGCCCAGTGGAAAAACGGCATGGTGCCCCAGATCGTCTTTGACCAGGAGTCTCTGGGCCGCTACTTTCCCGAGCCCGAGTTCTGGAGGGCCGAGCTTTCGCCTCATGCTCCGGGCAACCACCTGACCTCGGGCATCACCATGCCGCCGATACACGGCGTTGCGGCGCTCAAGATCTATGAGAATGCCAAAGACAAAGGCGCGGTGATGCCTTTTCTGAAATGGATGCTCCCGAGGCTCCTGCTTTCCCACCGGTTTCTTTACAGGGAAAGAAACCTCCAGGGCGACGGACTGATCCATATCCGGCATCCCTGGGAATCGGGAATGGACAATTCCCCCGCATGGGACCTCGTTCTCGATACGATCGACCTGTCGGCCGCGGCGCTTCCCGAATACAGGCGCAAGGACACGGAAAGCGGCGTATCCGCCCACATGCGACCGACCAAGCAATATTACGATTACTTCGTGTATCTGATCGAACATTTCAAAAAAGCCCGTTACGACGAAAAAGCGATCGCGGAAGACTGTCCCTTCCTGATCGGCGGTCCCCTCTTCAATGCGATCCTGTGCGCCTCGAACGAAGCGTTGATCAGGATAAGCGACATCCTGCACGAGCCCTACAGGGAAATCGAGGAATGGTACGGCCTGACGGCCGAGGCCGTCAGGAAACGGCTGTACCATGAAGAACACGGGATTTTCGACGCCTTTGACATGCGGTCCGGAAAGCTGGTGGAGCTCGAGACCGCTTCGGGTTTCATGCCCCTGTTCGGCGGCGCCGCGTCGCCCGTCCAGGCGGCGAGGATGTATGAATATCTCGATTCAAAAGGTTTCTGCGCCCTTCACCAGGGGAACTGCTTCACCATTCCGAGCTACGATACGCAGAAAGAAGGGTTCAAACGGGAAAATTACTGGCGCGGTCCCGTGTGGATAAACATCAACTGGATGCTGGTGCAGGGCCTGAAACGATACGGGTATCACCAGAGGGCGGACTCGCTCGCCCACGATATCCTCGAGCTTCCGATCCGGTTTGGATTTTACGAGTATTTTGATTCGCATGACGGAAGGGGATACGGTTCGGGCGATTTCTCATGGACCGCCGCCCTTTTCATAGACACCGCCTTTGAAACATACATCAAAGAGGGGGAAGGAAAGGCAAAAACAGGCGGGACCATACTGTTCTTTAAAAAAACACTGAATGAACGGGAGCAGACCACAGAACTTGTGTCCCGCGCGGATATCTCGCAGAAGATGTTCGGCGCCATCAGGGAGATCAAGGGCAGGTACTACACCCCCCGGGGGAGAGTGGATTATGCAGCGATCAAGCGCTCCGACGAGTATCGGGAGTACAGGAAAATTGCCGCGGGTCTCCGCGGGTTCGATCTGCATGTCCTGCAGAACCACAACGAGAGACTGGCTTTCTGGATCAACCTGTACAACACGATCGTCGTGGACGGAATCATCGCCGTCGGCATAAAAAAATCGGTCAAGGAGGTGACCGGGTTCTTTTCGCGATTGCACTATGTGATCGGGGGCCTCGCCTTTTCACCCGACGACATCGAACACGGGATACTCAGGGCCAACAGAAGAAAACCGCTCCGGCCCTGGAGGCAGTTCGGCCCGGCGAACCCCAGAAAAGCATTTACGCTCACATCGCTCGATCCGAGGATACACTTTGCGCTCGTCTGCGGCTCCCGGTCGTGCGCGCCCATCAAATACTACACCCCCGAAGGGATCGATGGGGAACTGGAGCGCGCCACACGGAACTTCGCCAACAGCTCGGAGGTGATCGTGATTCCCGAAGAAAACAGGATCATGCTTTCTCAGATATTTGAATGGTATGAAAAGGATTTCGGCGGAAAGGCGGGCGTCCTGGACTTCCTGTGCAGATACATCCTGGACGATGACAAGCGGGATTTTCTCGAGGACCAGGGGAACCGCATCCGGATGGATTACCTCTACTATGACTGGAGTCTGAACGCATAACAGGACCCCTTTCGCGCAGGGGGAACCGCACGTGACGGGCGCTCCATCGCTCCGGTACGATGAAAGCGGGCCGGGTGCGGCTTTGACGTTCGCCTGTCCGGGCAGTGTCTGCAGCCATGATCGAATTCATTGATGTTTCCAAGACATTTGATTCCGTCTGTGCCCTGCGGCGCATGAACCTGACGATACACAGGGGGATGACGACCGTGCTGATCGGACCGAGCGGTTGCGGAAAATCCACGCTGCTCAGGCTGATCATCGGGCTGATCCGCGCGGACAGCGGAACCGTTGCATTCGACGGGGCCCGGATCGCGCAGGAGAACACCCTCTCGCTGCGGACGAAAATGGGCTACGTCATCCAGGAGGGCGGGCTCTTCCCCCATCTGACGGCACAGGACAATGTGACGCTCATGGCGCGCTACCTGAAGTGGGACGGGGGGCGCATCCGACAACGGATCGATGAACTCGCCGGCATCGTTCGTCTCCCGGTAGAGGACCTCGACCGCTTTCCCGCGCAGCTCTCCGGCGGCCAGCGCCAGCGCGTCAGCCTCATCCGCGCGCTCATGCTCGACCCCGAGGTGCTGCTTCTGGACGAGCCGCTCGGGAGTCTCGATCCCATGATACGGGCGGAACTCCAGACCGATCTCAAGGCGATCTTCGCGCGGCTGAAAAGGACGGTCGTTCTGGTCACCCACGACATGGGAGAGGCCGCTTTTTTCGGCGACGCGATCGTTCTCATCCGCGAGGGGCGGATCGTGCAGGCGGGCACCGTGGAGGCGCTCGTCCGCTCCCCGGCGGATCCCTTCGTCACACGCTTCATCAACGCCCAGCGAAATCACCTGAGCGAACCCGGGGGGGAAAGGGCGTGAATTCCATCGGGCCCCGCGCTGCTCTCATACTGTTCGTATGTGCCGGAGCGCTTCTGCTGCCCGTCGCAGCCCGAAGCAGCCCGCCGCCCGAGGTGACGGTCGGTTCGAAGAAATTCACCGAGTCCGTCGTTCTGGGTGAAATAGTCACCGGACTGGTCACGCATGCGGGATACCGTGCGGTTCACCGCAGGGAGCTGGGCGGCACGCGGGTGCTGTGGAACGCGCTTCTCAAGGGCGAAATCGACATCTACCCCGAATATACCGGGACGGTGGCCGAAGAGATCCTTGCCCGAAAGCGGTTGCGGGGGGAGGAGGCCATCCGCGCCTCCCTGGCCGGCTACGGCATCCGCATGAGCCGCTCGCTGGGGTTCAACGACAACTACGCCGTTGGAATGAGAAGGGATACATGCAGGACACTGGATGTCCACAGGATCTCCGACCTGAAAAAACACCCCGGGCTCGCCTTCGGCTTCAGCAACGAGTTCATGAACCGCGCGGACGGCTGGCCGGGACTCAGGAGGCGATACGGCCTCCCGCAGAAAAAGGTGTTTGGCATGGACCATGACCTTGCCTACCGGGGGCTTGCGGGCGGTTCCATCGATGCCACCGATCTGTACACCACCGATGCGGAAATCGCGTACTACGGCCTGTGCACGCTCGAAGACGACCTTCATTTCTTTCCGGTCTACACCTCCGTGCTTCTCTACCGCGCCGATCTGGAAACCCGCGCTCCCGGAGCGGTCCGGGCGCTTGCGCGACTCGAGGGCAAAATCACCGAGGCCGACATGATCGGGATGAACGGGAGCGCCAAGATCGGGAAGGTGCCGGAGAGCAAAATCTCGGCGGATTTTCTGTCCGCCCATCTTGGGGTGAAAACCGGGATACGGGTTGAAAGCGTTCCCGAACGGGTGTGGCGGCACACGACGGAGCACCTTTTTCTTGTCGGGGTTTCGCTGCTGGCGGCGATCTTCGTCTCGATCCCGCTCGGCATCGCGGCGGCACGATATCCGGTATGGGGACAGGGCATCCTGGGATTTGTGGGGATCATCCAGACCATCCCTTCGCTCGCCCTGCTCGTGTTCATGATCCCGCTCCTGGGGATCGGCGGGCCGCCCGCCATCGTGGCGCTGTTTCTCTACAGCCTTCTGCCCATCGTGCGCAACACCTATACGGGACTCCGCGATATCCCCCCGCCGCTGAGGGAGTCCGCCGAGGCGCTCGGCCTGCCGGCCGGAGCGAGACTCAGGATGGTGGAGCTGCCGATGGCCTCACCGGCCATACTGGCCGGGATCAAGACGTCGGCGGTGATCAACGTGGGAACGGCAACCCTGGGTGCGCTCATCGGCGCCGGGGGCTACGGCCAGCCCATCCTCACCGGCATCCGCCTGGACGACGTGGAGCTGATCCTCCAGGGCGCCGTGCCGTCGGCCCTCCTCGCCCTGCTCGTGCAGGGGCTGTTTGAACTCGCGGAGCGTAAGGTGGTTCCCAGGGGGCTGCGGATCTCCCCGGCGGAATGAAGATGAAGGGCGGACAAACGCACGATAACGAACGCCCCCGTCTCCCGGGAGGCTCATTGACCCCCTCCCGGCTCACAAGCGGTGATGCCGCATGCATCCGAAACGAGGGGCAGACCGGCAATGCTTCGTTACGCATCTCCCATCGCCATTGCTCCCGGGTCGCCCCCGCAGCGCCGGGTTTTGCCCAAAGATCCGCTTGACAATCCGCAACCCAGTCGTATAGCTTCCAATCCGGATATCGGAATGCGGCCGCTGATCACGTCACTGTTGGCCGGGACCGCATCCCGCAAGCCCCGCCCTGTGGGCGGGAGCTTCACTTATCACGCAAGGGGTAACGGAGATGGCAATGCGCGTAGGCATCGTGGGCATGGGCCTCATGGGTCAGGCTTTTATCCTGAACCTGAGAAAATCGGACTTTTCCATCCAGGGATTCGATACCGATCCCGCCCGTATGGACGATTTACAAAAAATCGGCGGTGAGCCCGTCGATTCGCCGGCCGCGGCAGCCCGGGGCGTCAAATGGGTGATCACTTCGCTTCCAAACAGCGGCATCGTGCGCGAGGCGGCCCTGGGAGCGGGCGGCATTGTCGAGGGCGCGCGAGAAGGCCTCTACCTGATCGATACGACAACCTCCCGTCCCGAGGACTCGGAGCGTATCGCGGATGAGCTGGCCCGCAGCGGAATTCACTTTCTCGACGCCGCCGTGAGCGGAACGAGCACGATGGCCCGCGCCAAGGATCTGATCGTCATCGCGGGAGGGAAGAAAGAGGATTTCGAAGCCTGCCGCCCCGTCTTCGAAGGTTTCAGCCGCGCCGCCTACCACATGGGCCCCGTCGGCTCGGGGGCGCGTACAAAGCTTGTGGTCAACCTCATCCTGGGCGGGAACCGGCTTGCCCTCGCGGAGGGACTGGTTCTGGGCGAAAAAGCCGGCCTCGAGCTGAAAAGCCTTCTCTCCGTTCTCCAGGACGGCGCCTGCAGCTCCAAAACCATGATCGACAAGGGCCCTAAAATGATCGATGCCGATTACACCAGGCAGGGCCAGATCAAAACCGCACTCAAGGATTCCCGCCTGATGATCGAGCAGGGACAGCGCCTCGGAGCGCCATTGCTGCTGACGAACATCTGGTCCCAGCTCCTCCAGACGGCCTACGAAAAAGGCTATGCGGAAAAGGATTCCGTGGCCTTCATCGAAATACTTCGCGGCATGGCGGGGCTCACCGAGCGTGCGGGGATCGATGATGAACCCTTCGGTCAGCACTGAGCCGATTATATTGGTCGGGGCGGAGTGATTTGAACACTCGACATCCTGCTCCCAAAGCAGGCGCGCTACCGGACTGCGCTACGCCCCGTTTTCATCGGTCCGTTCTCGAAGCCAGCGCCTGAGCTTCGCAGCCGCTTTCGCCCGATGGCTGATGCGGTTTTTTATCCCGGCCGGAAGTTCGGCCGCCGTTGCGCCCTCTCCGGGCAGATAAAAGACCGGATCATAGCCGAACCCCCCCTTCCCTGCCGGCGCCTCCGCGATCCTGCCTTCCCACTTCCCGTCGAAGACGTGGAAACGCCCGTCGGGCCGGCACAGAACAAGGACGCAACGGAAAGCCGCCCCTCTTTTCCCGGGAGGGACGCCCTGCAGTTCGCCGAGGAGCTTGCGGACGTTCGTTTCGTCATCGGCGCCGCCGCCCGCGTACCGGGCCGAATGGATTCCCGGCGCCCCGCCGAGGGCATCCACTTCCAGTCCCGAATCGTCTGCAAGGACGGTCTTCCCGGTCAACTCAGCGACCTGCTTCGCCTTTTTCAGTGCATTGTCCAGAAAAGAGTTTCCATCTTCGCTGACCTCAGGCAGATTCGGGTACTCATCCAGCGAACGGAGGGTCACGCCGCACTCCGCCAGCATCGACCGGATCTCCCCGATTTTTCCCCTGTTGCGGGAAGCGATTATGATATCTTTCATGACATCTGCCGGGATCGACACATGCCGGGTTCTTTGCGCAGTACGAAACCCTTGCGCAACCCGGGTTTCCTGTCCCCCACGCGCTCCGCCGGCCTTTCCCGGTCCCCGTCCGACCCCGTAGCCCTCGCGTACGACGGCGGCCCGGGCATCCGTGCGCGCAACAGGCCCTGTCCTTACCGCGCCGTCTGGAAATACTTCCAGAGGCTATCCACCAAAGCGCGGGCAAGGGCTTTTTGCGTTTCCTCGTCAGTCAGTTTTTTCCGGTCCTCCGGGTGGGTCGCGAACCCGATCTCCACGACCACCGCCGGAATGGCCAGTCCGTCGAAAAGCGGGCTGGGGGCTTCCCGCAGACCGCGTCCCCGGCGGGGGAATATCCTGTCCAGGCCGGTCTGGATCTGCTGGGCCAGCCTTACAGAATCGTTGAGGACTCGGTTCTTTTCCATATCCTTGAGAATGGCCGCCGGTCCTTCGCCCCCCGCGTCATTTTGCCGAAATCCGGGAAAGTACACCTCATAGCCGGTCGCCTTTTTCCCGAAACCGGCGTTTACATGCAGGCTGATCAGACAGTGGGGCTTCTGCGCCGCTGCCGCCTTCCTGCGTTCCGCCGTTGACAGGGTCCTGTCCTCGGAGCGGGTCAGCAGGACGTCAAAATGTCCCTTTGCTTGCGCTTCCTGTCGAATCAACAGGGCGAGGTTCATCGTGAGATCCTTTTCGCGCAGCCGGTCGGAAACCACACCCGTATCCTCGCCGCCGTGCGCCGGATCGATCAGCACCGTGAAACGCTTCTGCTGGGCGCTCTCTGCCGAAAGCGGCGCGAGGCAGACAGTGATCAGAAGCCAGACGAGAAGCCCCTCTCGCAAACGTCGTTTTTCCATGAACACAACCGTTTCCTTTCCTCCCCCCGCCGGAACGGGGGCGCGCGCCGTCACACCGCCCTGCGGGCCGGGACCGGTCGCAACAAAAAGACAACCCGCATCCGTGACCACACGCCCCGTCCCCAGACGGGAAGAGCCGCAAAGCCGCCGTTTCATACAGCAAACAGTGGCCGGCTGTCAAATCATATCACGAACGCGAGAGTCGCTGCACGGATACCACACCGCGCACCTTTCTGACCGCGTCGATGATCCGGTTAAACTGCTGAAGATCCGTGACATTGACCGTGAAGTCGCAGGTGGCCTTGCCGCTCTTCTGGTCGGTGTTCGTCTCCGCGTGGGAGATGTTCACGTCCATCGTGGAGATGGCGGTGCTCAGATCGGCCAGAACCCCCTTTTTGTCGTTGCAGATAACCCGCATCTGGACCAGGTAGTCTCTCTTTTCACGGACGTCCCAATGAACATCCACCAGTCTTTCCGTATCCATGTCATTCACATGCGGGCAATTGGCCGTATGGACGATCACCCCTCGCCCGCGGGAGATATAGCCGATGATTTCATCCCCCGGTATGGGATCGCAGCACTTGGCGTAGCGCACCATCACGTCATCGATCCCC
>JBFMBA010000222.1:0-3668 GCA_040755475.1 Thermodesulfobacteriota bacterium | reverse complement strand
CTTTCTCCAGTGCCAGGAGCGACTCTTCCGTGAGATACCAGCGCGGCGCATCGGCTGCAGCCTGGGGATTCTGGCCATAGGCGATGATGCGCACCATCATCTGTACATGGCCCTGGGCCTGCATATGGGCGCCCATGACGCCGAAGCTCATGAGAGGGGTTTCACCCTTCATGACGAATCCCGGAATGATCGTGTGGTAGGGGCGCTTGCCTCCCGCGACGCAGTTCGGGTGGCCTTCCTCGAGCGTAAAGCCGCGGCCGCGGTTCTGGAGGCTGATTCCGGTACCCGGAATGACGATACCCGACCCGAATCCGTGGTAATTGGACTGGATAAAGGAGACCATCATCCCTGCCTGATCGGCGGCCGCCAGATAGACCGTTCCGCCATCGGGCACAATGGTCACGGCGGGGAAGAGGGCGCGATCCATGCGGATGGAGCGGGCCTTTTCCTCCAGAAAGGACCGGTCGAGAAGCGAGGCGGGCTGCACCTTCATCCAATCCGGGTCGGCGATCTGCGGCCTTGCGATGGCAAAGGCCAGCTTCATCGCCTCCACCTGGAGGTGAAGGCTGTCCGCTGAATCAACGGGATAGCTGGCGATATCGAAATGTTCGAGGATGCCCAGGGCGATCAGGACGGTGAGACCCTGCCCGTTGGGGGGGAGTTCGTGCACCGTACTGTCCAGCCATTTCTGCGACAGGGTGTTCACCCATTCCGAGCGGTGTTCGGTCAGATCGGTCAGCGTCATGGCTCCTCCGGTCTGCGCTGCGTGGGCGACGATTTTTTCGGCGATCGGGCCCCGGTAGAAGGATTCCCCTTCCGTCTCCGCGATGCTCTCGAGCGTGCCGGCCATGCCCTGGGGCCGAAAACACTCGCCCGCGGCGGGAGCACGGCCGCCGGGCAGAAAGGCCCGGGCGAAATCGGGAAAGCCCGCATAGAGCGCAGGCGCCGACGACCATTTGGCGGCGGTGATCGGGGTGACGATGAAGCCGTCGGACGCATACCGGACCGCCGGTTCGAACAGGTCTGCAAAGGGAAGCTTTCCGAATCTTCGGGAGAGGCTGACCCAGAGATCCACCACACCGGGTACCGTGACCGCATCCCAGCCGAGCTCGGGCACGGAGGTCCGGCCGGAGAAGCGCGCGGGGGACCAGCCGCCCGGCGATCGGCCGGAGCCGTTCAGGCCGTGCAGCGCATTGCCGTCCCAGATCACGGCGAAGGCATCGCTGCCGATGCCGTTGCTGGTCGGTTCCACAACGGTCAGGGTGACGGCGGTTGCCAGGATGGCATCGACGGCGTTGCCGCCGCGCACGAGCATCTGAAGTCCCGCCTGGGCGGCCAGGGGCTGTGACGTCGCCACCACGTTCCGGGAAAAAACCGGCATCCTCTGGGACGGATAGGGAAACGTCCAGTTCAGTGACATCGCTTCGCTCCCTGCCGCTATTGCGGTCTTCGCTCGGGCACGTACACGGCCGGAATCTTTCCTTCGTTCCAGGCGGGGGATACGTAGAGGTTGCAGTAACAGCTGCCGAAATCACGCACATCTGCCTCCCGGTAGGCACAGGGACAGACAATGTCCCGATCCTTTTGCCGGTCTCCCGAGGCGAGCCTGCAGGGGCAGCTCATATACCCGTACCGTTCGCGGTTGGTGAGCAGACCGGCGAGAATCTCCCGTACTTTCTCCCGGTCCCGGTTGAACGGGTATCCTTTCGGCTCCTGGATCCCCTTGAGCGTCTCGTACAGCGCATCGACCGTGGTCATAGCCCCAGCGCCTCCCTGATGGCGGGTTCGTTGAATCCCACGATGACCTTCTCTCCGATCAAAATGGTGGGGAAACTGCACGCGGGATTGTATTTCCTGACCTCCTCGATCGTCTCTTTTCTTTCGTCCCCGCTGAGGAGGTCCACATCGGTGCAGGTGAAGTCGATGCCATGATCGGTCAGAAATTCTTTTGTGGTCTTGCAGTGGCTGCACGTACTGAGCGTGTAGATCCTTACCGGTTCCTTCATATCTAGCCCTCCGGTTCATGGAAGTGAATCTGTGTTTGCGCCCTATCACTAGAGATAAACGGGAGGTTTGTCAAGGAGGAGTTTCTCCTGTCCTGCGGCGCGGTGAACGGTTGTGGGTCTGCCGCTGTCATGGTATGGAACGCGTGGGCAATTAATTCTTGACATCGCATCGCTTCCCGGAGTATGCGACATCGGCTCTGGCAAGCGGATAGCCGGCACCACCGCATGTGGTGATTCGGTTGGGGGCCATGAAAGGCTTCTGCCAGAACCCCATATTACGGCGAGGACGCACCATGACCAAGGCAATCCGTGCAATCAATGATTTGAACGTACCGCATCGTCTCCTGCTCGGCCCGGGGCCCAGCGCCGTCCATCCCCGCGTGCTTCGCACGATGAGTACGGCGCTTGTGGGATATATGGATCCGGAATGGTTGACCCTCATGGACGAAGAGCAGGCACTGCTCAGGGCTGTGTTTCAGACGGGAAACGGGATGACCTTTCCCCTCTCCGGTACCGGCAGCGCAGGGATGGAAGCCGCTTTCTGCAATTTTGTCGAACCGGGGGAAAGGGTCCTGATCGGCTGCAACGGCTACTTCAGCGAACGGATGTGCGAGATGGCGCGGCTTTACGGGGCCGATGTGAAAAGGATGGAAAAGCCCTGGGGGGAGGTGTTCACCCCCGAAGAGATCGAGGCTGCCCTCATCGACAACCAGCCGGTCAAGCTGCTGGCGTTGATCCATGCGGAAACGTCCACCGGTGCGCTGCAGCCGCTTCAGGGCATAGGCGATATTGTCCACCGGCACGGCACCCTCTTGCTGATCGATTGCGTCACCTCGCTCAGCGGTGTCCCTCTGAACATCGACGACTGGGGTATTGATATCGCGTTCAGCGCCTCACAGAAGTGCCTGGGATGCCCTCCCGGTCTTTCCCCTTTCACCGCCGGCGAACGCGCCTGCGATGCGCTGCGCCGGAGAAGAACCCCCGTACCCAACTGGTATCTCGACCTCACGATGATCGAAAAGTACTGGAGCGGGGAGCGGGTGTACCATCACACCCCCTCCACGACGCTTCATTACGGTTTCCGCGAAGGGCTCCGGCTCGTGCTGGAGGAGGGGCTCGAGGATCGCTGGTTCCGCCACAAGGCCATCGCCGAATATCTCTGGGAAAAGATGGAGAATCTCGGCCTTACGCTCTTCGTCGGCCGCGAACACCGACTGCCTTCCCTGACCACGGTCTGCGTGCCCGACGGGGCGGATGACGCGGCGATCCGGACGCGTCTGCGCGAGGCCTACAACATCGACATCGCCGGCGGATTCGGCCCCCTGAAGGGAAAAATCTGGCGGGTCGGGTTGATGGGTTTTTCCAGCCGGCGGGAAAATGTAACCCTCCTGTCCGAAGCCCTCAGGGAAATTCTCGACGGAAGACACTGAAAAATCCCGTCCGTCCCGATGCGACGCCCGATGCGCGGACCCGCCCCCGTACCCCGCTGCAGAATGACCCGGTCTGTAGCCGGCCGTCCGCGGTGGTGCAACAGGGTCCCCGAACCCGATAGGGGGATGGAGTGGACCCGTCAGTAAAAATCTATTGACAATCGTCGTATCATATCATATAATACTAAGTTACGTTTTATTGTCATCAACCGTGGATCCCCATCTGGTGTGA
>JBFMBA010000221.1:0-2827 GCA_040755475.1 Thermodesulfobacteriota bacterium | reverse complement strand
GCTGTCTGGCGTATTCCATCCTTGCCGTATCCGAAGCGGCGCCGGCGATGGCGCCCCCGGAGGCACCGATCAGGGCCCCCTCCACCGCATGCCTGGGTCCGCCAATCAGCGCGCCCAGCACGGCGCCGGCGATCGCCAGGGTAGCGGTGTCGTGTCCGGGCGGAGGCATGGGTACGACCCTGACGCGCTGATCGGTCGGGATCGCCGATCGGCCCGGGTCGAACCCCGTCTGTTTGACGGCCCAGTTGTAGCACTCGAAATGATCGCGCGATTGCTGCTCGTTGGTCTGGCCGGATTTCGGGTAGAAATAGAGCTGTTGGAGGACGATGCCGGGTCTGTCGGGGGGAAGATCCCGTTCGTATGGCGCAACGGTCCGGTACGGGGCGGGGTAGCACGCCGATAGCGCCAGCGCGGCCGACAGGAGCAAAAACCAAACCCCCGCCCCCGTCCTCCGTCCTTCCTGTTCATGCCCGGCAGTCCTGTGATCGCTGCGCTTGATCGCCATGGCGGTTCTCCTTCCCCTGTGTTGGCTTACTCAATAAGCAAAGAATGTGCCTGTTATGGTCAATTCATTCTTAAGGGGCTGATATTGTTTTGATAATGATCATTTTCCCCTGGGCCGGGAAAAAGCCTTCAGGAGACCATGTGGCTAATAAGTATCCGCTGACGGGATCCGACTAGGAACAAAGTATCCACCCTGCGATACCCGTATCCCCGCCCGTCCATGCCCGGATCCATGATAGCACCCCCGACCGGTTAAGTCTATCGGGTGCGGATGGGGTGCGGATCGGCTCTGCAGCGTCCGGTGATGGCCGGCCGCCGCAGTCAGAATGTCCCCCGACAAAATTTCCCCTTGCATAATCCTTCGACAGAGGCGAAGATGCGGCGCAATGCGCGGCGGGAAGCAGGGGGCCGCGTCAACAGGAACAGATGCCATGAAACGTGTTGAATCGCTGCTCGGGAAAAAGGAAGAAACGGTTCTCAATGTCTTTAAGCTCAAGTCGATGATCCGTGACAATGACTCCCTGGCGATCCTCGTGAGCGGGTCACCCGATCCCGATGCCGTCGCCTCGGCCATGGCCCTCCGTGATATCCTCAACCAGTTCAAACCCCTTGCGAAGTGCGCCTTTGTCGCCACCGAACCGGTGACCAGGCACCAGAATGCGGAATTCATCCGGGAAATGAAGGTCGACATCCAGATGCTCGACAAGGTCGACCTGGGAGAGTTCCGGCTGATCGCCCTGGTGGACTGCCAGCCCACCTTTTTCGGCAACCGGCTCGGGGAGGTGAAACCCCAGATCGTGATAGACCATCACCCCTGCAAAACGGTCTGGCATGCGTCGCTTGCCGATGTCCGGCCGGCATACGGCGCCCTGTCCACGATCATGACGGAATATCTGCTTGCGGCCCGGGCCAGGATTTCCAAGCGCCTCTATACGGCCCTCCTGTACGGTATCAAGAGCGACACCATCAATTTCGAACGGGATGTGAGTCTCGAGGACATCAGCGCCTATTACCTCACCTTCTCGCGCGCCAACCGGGAACTCGTCCGGCGCATCGAGCTCAACCAGATCCCCGAGAAGTTCCTCAGGCACTTCGATTATGCCTGCCAGTTTAAACGCCGGTACAGGGACAGGATGATCGTATTTCTCGGCCAGGTGGAGAGTCCGGACGCCTGCGTTCAGGTGGCCGATTTCTTTCTCCGCGTGATCAACGTGTTCTTCGTGATCATCGCCGGCATCATCAGGGACCGCATCGTCATCATCTTCCGGGGGGACGGCTACCGCCGGGACTGCGGCGCCATCGCGGCGAAATCTTTCGGCATGCTCGGCACGGCCGGCGGCCACCGCAGCGCGGCGCGCGTAGAGATCCCCCTGGAGACGCTCAAAGCGGTCCTCGGCGACGACCTGTCCCCGGCGGCGGTGGACCGATTCCTCGTTCAGAGGCTCCGAAGGAAAAAGCGGGAGGATCAGAAGGTGAACGGAAAGAAATGATTCCCTGCGACCGGGAGCCTGCCCCGCAGTCCCCGCCCGCCGGACGGGGTTCTGGGGACCGCGGAAACGGGAGGCCTTCCCTGCCGGAAATCCTCCCCGGGCGGGGAGCCTGACCGGAGAAACCCAGGTGCCGGTGTGTCTGACTAGGAATCGGTCTTGGTGCTGGAGGTCGCCGGGCTCTTCTCCGGGGTTTCGGCGCTTTTGCTCTCTTCCTTCTTGCCCTCGGCGGCAGGCGCCTTCTTTCCGGCATAGTCCGTTGTATACCAGCCGCTCCCTTTGAGGTGGAAAGAAGAGAGGGACATCAGTTTGTGCACCGGACCCTTGCAGAACTTGCAGTGCTTCGCCGCAGGATCCGCCATCCCCTGGAACATTTCGAACTCCTTGCCGCATTTCTTGCATTTGTACTCGTAGATGGGCATGAAAACAAACCTCCTGCACATGTCTGTCACTGAATCAAATCGCCGATCTGGTAGCGGTCGCTGAAACAGTCCAGGACCAGATTCAAATCGGCGTCGGTCACCGGTTTCAGAAGGCTCCGGGTGATCCGGTGGACCTTCTCCTCCTCGTCCGACTTCTCGGCCTCCGTCGCGTCGAAATTCCCCTCGCCGCGGTCGAACCGGATCACATGGACGAGCTCATGGGCCGCGATGTAGAGGAGCAGCGGTGAGATCCGGATAAAGGAGTGGGCGCGCTCGACGGCATCCAGGATCCGGTTGTCCTGGAGGCAGATCCTGTAGAAGTGAAGCCCCGGACGCCTGCGCCCCTGCTCCCTTTCGTATTCGTACTTGCACAGATGCGCAAAGGCCCCTTCGTGCACCTCGTGCTCCTGGAGG
>JBFMBA010000220.1:0-3790 GCA_040755475.1 Thermodesulfobacteriota bacterium | reverse complement strand
GAGGGGTCATTGTCATGGCTGCCGGGCGGGGGACGCTCCAGGAGGAGATTCCCGAGGCGTACAAGAACCTCGATGAGGTCGTGGCAGTGGTTCACGGCGCCGGCCTTTCGACGAAGGTGGCGCGCCTGCGGTCCCTGGGCTGTATCAAAGGGTAGGCTTTCCCGATCGGGAGCTCAGGCGGCCGGGCGCCGGGCGTAGCGCTGCCAGAGGCGCATCAGCCTGACGGTGATGATGGCCATGACCAGTCGAGGGACATAGATCCAGAAGGGATGGATGCCCATGGGAATGAACAGGGGCGGGTCTTCCACCATCGAGTGGTTCATCCCGATGGAGAGGTGAAGAACCTCGAGCTCGTCCTTGGTCAGGTGGCCGCTTCTGGCCTCCTCCACAATGATCGCCCCCCCGTACGAGAGGCCGAAGACCACGGCGGTCATCCAGAGGAACCCCACCCGCTGGTCGAGGCCCATGATCCGCAGGAAGGGATCGAGCGCGCGGACCAGGGGGTGAATCCATCCGAAGGTCTTGAGAATCTCCAGAAACGTGAGCAGGGCCGTGATGATGAAGAAGATCTTGACGGTGAGCCCGAGGGTCTTCCACGCCCAGTGGCGGATCATCCCCGGGAAAGCCGGATGAGCCGACGGAAGGTCTCCCGCGATGGCCGGCATGGCGGTGGAGCTTCCCACCCAGGGGGCCATCAACAGCAGCGTGACAACGGCGGCGACGAGGCGGACCAGCGTCACCTTCAGGGGGTGGATGCCCGAATTTCCCTGGATGATCCCCTCCTGCACCAGCGAATGGCACATCAGGATGAAGACGGCGATCAGCGTCATCTGCCCCGTGTCGAAGGGGAGGACAACCATGGCGGCAATCCCGCCATAGACACCGCTCAGCATGCCGATGACCAGCGGCAGCGCGGCGTTCGGCGGCAGGCTCAAAAAGCCCATCAGGGGTTTGAGCAGGAAGTCGAGGCTGTGGAGAACGCCGCTCCAGTCGAGAAGGGCGGTGAAAAGCGAAATCGGAATGATGATCTTCATCATCCAGACAAAGCCGTGCCATCCGCGTTTCAGGCCGGCTCTGATCCCCGCCCGGAGCAGCACCCGGTGATCCCTTCCCTGCGTCATCCCTGGTCTCTTTTTTCCGCTTCCAGCAGCGCCCCGGCCATCTGAATCCCGAGCGCGGTCTTGACGTCGATGATCTGCCTCTCGCGTATCATCCGGCGGGCCTCGTCGAACGAGGTCGTCATCACCCGGATGTATTCATCCTCGTCGGCCGGCAGCGTCGCCGGGACCAGGTCGAGGGCGAGATAAAAATACATGTACTCGTTGCAGTACCCCGGGACCAGATACCCCTCGAACAGCTTGACGAGACGGCCGGCCTGGAAACCGGTCTCCTCGGCCAGCTCCCGCTGGACGCAGGCCTCGGCAGTTTCGTTGGTGCGGTCCATGTTCCCGGCGGGGATCTCGACGAGCATGCCGCCCGTCGCATGGCGGTATTGGCGGATGAGGATCAGTTGCCCCTCGGCGTTGACGGGAACGACGGCGATGCAGGGCCGGTGGTCGATCCAGCTCTGCCGGGTGCGCCGGCCGTCGGGCAGGCGGATGTCGCCCTCGAAGACATCGAAGACGCGGCAGTGGTAGACGAGATTCGGGGCCGGTGCGCTTGCTTCGGGCATGGTCGTTTGGCTTTCCTTTCTTGCAGAGGAGTTGGCAGCGCAGGTGACCGGAAAGCGGCTCGCGAAGCCCGGCCTGCACATCCTTCGCTCAGTTGGTTTTCATGATGGAGATGAGGTGCTGCTCGATGGTCTCCTTCGGCAGGGCGCCCACCAGGGTGTTGATCAGGTGCCCGTCCTTGAACAGGAGCATGGTCGGAATGCTGCGGACCTCATACCGCGACGCCGTCAGAGGATTTTCATCCACGTTGAGCTTGGCGATCCGGACCCCTCCCGCGTATTTGGAGGCGAGCTCGTCAAGGATGGGAGAGACCGTCCGGCAGGGGCCGCACCAGGGGGCCCAGCAGTCCACGAGAACCGATCCGGGGGCGGAGAGAATCTCCCGGCTGAAGGTGCTGTCCGTCACTTCCACAGGACGCCCCCGATCACCGGTGATGACAAGCTTGGTGCGGCACTTGCCGCAGAGCGGCAGGTCGTTGAGCCGATTCTCGGGCATGCGGTTTTTTGTTCCGCACTTCAGACAGCGGATGATCATCTCATCGAGAACGGCATGGCACTTGCCGCAGTGCGGCCGATCGTGAAGCCGTTCCTTCGGGATGCGATTTTTCGTTCCGCAGTTCAGGCAGCGGATCACCATCTGGTTGTCGATCATCATACACCTTGGCGACCATAGTATAATCATTATATGACGCCAGGTCAATCGTTGAAAGGCGGTTTGAAAGGCGGTTCTGCTGCAGGCGGCGCCGGGGTAAAAAGGCGCTTGACAAGGGAGGAGGTTCCCTCTATGTTCTGTCCCTGCTGCCCGGGACAGCGCGATCCGGTCAAGGGGATTCTGGACCCGGCAAGGGGTCCATCTGCCCGGGGGGGTGGAACCGAGACTCATTGTGTGAGGGGGGACGGGATTACGATCGTTTATCTGACACGGCACGGCGAGACGGACTGGAACCATGAAAAAAGGATCCAGGGCCAGATCAACGTGCCCCTCAATGACCGGGGCAACCGACAGGCGGAGGCGCTGGCCGAACGGCTGTCGACAATCGACCTGGATGTGATCTGTACGAGCGATCTGAGACGGTCGCTGGAGACGGCGGAGAGAATTGCCGCACGGCAGCCGAGGGGGGCGCCCATGGTGACGATGCCGGAGCTGCGCGAATGCAGCTACGGTCTGTGGGAAGGGCTGACCCGGGCGGAAGTGGCGGACCGATTCGCCGAGGATTGGGAAAACTGGAACCAGCGCCGTTTCACCGAAAGCCCCACGGGGGGCGAATCCTTCCTGTCGCTGTTCCAGCGGGCGGGGCGAGCCTTCGATGCGGCCGTGCAGAAAGGGGAAAAGGTTCTCATTGCCGCCCACAGGGGGACGCTCCGGGCGATCCTGTGTCATGCCCTGCAACTCGATCCGGCCCGGCGCGACCAATTCCTGGTGATGAACTGTTCGCTCACCGTGCTGGAGTGCCTGCCGGGATGCCGACCCCGACTGGTGCTGCTCGATGATACCTCGCATCTGACGGCGGTTCCGCCTGCCATCGTGTCGGGAACCGGGCTGTCGGATAGTTCGGATTGTGCAGGAAGCCCGGGTCCCCTGTCGCCGAGGTTTGCGTCGCGCTAACCCTGCTGCGGCTGATCACCTTCCCCTTTTTTCTTTTTCTTCTTCGGTTTGGCCTCGGGCGGCGGCTCTGCCGCTTTTTTCGGCTTGGGCAGTTCCTGTTTCGGTGTTGCCAGGCGCTCCGCTTTGATTGCGGCAAGCTCCGCTGTCCGCTTTTCGCTGGCGTCGATTGCCCGCAGACGGACCTGTGATGCCTTTATCTTGGCCTTCAGCTCTTTGGCGAGGGTGTCACGGGCGATCTGTTTGTCGTCGATTCCTTCTGCTTTGAGCAGCGCCAGGCGCTTCTGCAACTTCACCTCCCATTCAGCCAACTGTCTGCGCCGCGTTTCCCTGCTTTGGGATGCCATAGATGTCTCCTTTTCGGTTTTTCATTGTCGGGTCGCCACACCCTGTCCCCACGTCATGGACGGAGAGGTGCGCACTCTTAGCAGGATTTCACCGGGAAATCCAGTCCATTTGAAAGGGTCATCGAAAGGCAGGAGACGCCGTTGTTACAGGGGGACGGTTATTCGGCCTTT
>JBFMBA010000219.1:0-3005 GCA_040755475.1 Thermodesulfobacteriota bacterium | reverse complement strand
GAGCGGCAGTACTCGCCGCTGGTGCTGGCGCAGACGGCCAAGGCCATGGAGCTGGACGCCAAGGTCTATTACCTGGGGATGGGGCTCAAGGTCCTGCAGCCGGGGGCGGCCGAAGCGATCAAAATGGGGTCGTTTCCGACCGTCAGAGAGATGATGGACAAGGCGATGCAGATGGGCGTCGAGTTTTACGCCTGCGAGGCGTCCAAGCAGATGCTGGGCTGGGAGAAGGTCGAGCTCATACCCGGGGTCAAGGTCGTCGGGGCGGGCACGCTCAACGACCTCGCGCTCGACGCGGGCGCCGCGATGTGGTTCTGAAGGCGGCGGGGGTAAACCCCGTCCCGGGGGTGCCTCCCCGGGAGGCGCTCCCGACTCTTCAAGAAGCCCTCATGCAGCACACCTCCGCAGGGAAGGGTCAATAAGGAGGCGCGGAACATGACGGGAACTCCGAAGCCCGCTTTTCTCAGCCTCCGTCGAGGCTGTCTGCGTCTGCCATGCACCCGTCAGGATTGACGGCCTGTACCCCCAAAAAGGTTTTGCGTTCGCGGCACCATACAGGGTTGTTCGCCGCGCGCAGCGGTGTGCTCCGTCCATGATCGCCCGATGCCCGGGCGGCTTGGCACGGCCCCGGCGGAGCGGATTGCCCGCAAGGAATTATGATGACCTCGTAGAAAGTCACAAAAGCCGTGAATTCGGGACGGCTTCGTAAAAAGCCCGCAGGCAAGGCGCGCAAATCCCGAGGAATGAGGCGTACTTTGGCGTACGCCGCAACGACGAGGAAAGAAGCGCAACGCAGTATCCGGGCTTGTTACGAAGCCGTCAATTTCGATTGACACGCAAGACCGTTCTTCGTAAACTTCCGGCAAAATTTGTCTTATCCGGTCAGTGCATCCGATCGGGTGTGCGGGCGCACTTCCTCTCCTTACGGGGGGAAGGCAGTATGAATACGAAGATGGGAGGTCTCTATGCCGGTCAAACCGACAGACCATGAAGACGAGTATTTTGTTCGGATAGAAAAGGAAATGCAAAGACAGCGGGAGGAACAGAAGAAGAAACAGGCATCCAGTGAAGAAAGAGAGAAACTGCGCAAACTCCACTTCATGAAATGCCCGAAGTGCGGGACAGATCTTGTGGAAATCGATTTCAAAGGCATGAAGATAGACGAATGTTCCTCCTGCCGGGGTATGTGGCTTGACGCAGGGGAGTTCGACGCTATGGTGAAGATCGAGAAACCCGTCCTCGAGAGGCTCTTCAGCGTGTTTACAAAATAGATGGCGTCGCACGTCATGGCATCATTCTGGACTTTCAGGGGGGCGCCATGCTGGCTTCCTCCCTGATCTTTATCATCGCCCTGCTGATTCTCCTCGTTTCCGCACGTTTCCTGACGGGGGCAGCCGAAAGGCTGGGTGCGTATTTCGGCATGTCTTCCTTTGTGATCGGGGTGTTCATCGTGGGCATCGGCACCTCGCTGCCCGAACTGACGGCGGGCGTTCTGGCAGGCATCGCCGGAAACTCGGAGATCGTCTCGGGAAACGTTCTGGGCGCCAACATCTCCAACCTCTTCCTGATTCTGGGCCTCATCGCCGTACTGTCCCGGAAGGGCATTCAACTGGGTGGCGCCTACATCACGGTGGACCTTAATTTCCTGGTCGGATCCTCGCTTCTGCTCGGCCTGATCATGATGGACGGCGAAATCGCGTTTTCCGAGGGTATATTCCTGCTTGCCACCTATGCCATATACGGCCATTTCCTGCTCCAGAGCGGTCAGCAAACCAGCGTAGAGACCCAAGGGACGAACCCGCCGATCACAGCCGCTTTCCCCTTCCGGGCACTGCTGATTCTGCTGGCGTCAGGCGTCGGTATTTATATCGGGGCCGAATACACCATCGAGAGCATTGTCGCGATGGCCACACAGCTTGCGGTTCCCCCTTCCCTCATCTCGCTGACGGTCTTGTCGCTGGGGACGACCCTTCCGGAACTGGCGGTCAGCATCAGTGCCGCCCAGCAGGGTAAGACGACGATCGCCGTCGGTAACATTCTGGGGTCTTGCGTCTTCAACTCCCTGGTGATTCCCGGAGTTGTGTCGGGATTCGGTGCCATCGAGGTTCCCGAATACCTGATCGGTTTTTCCCTGCCGATGTTCGTGGTCGCCTCCCTTCTGTTCTACCTGCTCGCGCGAGACAAGAAGATCTCCCCGTCGGAGGGGATGCTGTTTCTGGTTTTCTATGCCTTTTTCATCAGCAAGGCGGTCGCCCTCTTCACCTGAAAAGCCCGCACCGGGGACCGATCGTGCAGTGTCCCTCACCGCGGCGGACAGGTTCTCCGGGTATGCAGACCGGCAGGATGGCTTGGCGGCGTTTTGAAGCGGGTGATTCGGGCAGGCCGGGTTTCTTTCGGGGGACGGAAGGACAGCCTCGCCAGGATACGGCAGTTCGATTTTTTTCTTGATTTCCGGTGGAATAGACCCTACAATGCGCCGAAATCGAACCGCTGCTTCAATGAAGATTCACCGATATCAAACCAGCAAGGGAGTGCATGACACTCTTTCTGATATAAGACATACCTGTATTTGAGATACCTGATCAGCAACATTGAGGAAGCTCGCCATGGCCGGTAAGAAAAAAGCCGTTCCGAAGCAGAGGCGCCGGGGTGTGCCCGACAAGACCCTTAAGGGGCCACTGTCTTTGGAAGAAGCCACGCCGGCTGAATCCGAAGCGCTCCGGGAGACGCAGCCGGCCAAAGATTTCCCCATCGTGGGAATCGGCGCTTCCGCGGGCGGCCTGGAGGCGCTGGAGCTGTTCCTGAAACATGTGCCCCAGAACTGCGGCATGGCCTTTATCATCGTCCAGCACCTGGACCCGACGCACAAAGGGATGATGGTGGAGCTGCTCATGCGCTCCACCCCTATGCCGGTGTGCCAGGTCAGGGACCGGATGGCCGTCGAGGCCGATCGGGTCTATGTGATCCCCCCGAACAAGGACCTGTCGATCCTCCGCGGCGTCCTGCAC
>JBFMBA010000218.1:0-4284 GCA_040755475.1 Thermodesulfobacteriota bacterium | reverse complement strand
GATATCGTTGCTCCCCCCCGGCGGGAACGGAACCACCAGACGGACCGGCTTGTTCGGATACACGTCGGCCGCGGGTACGGAAGCGGCCGTAAAGACGGCGGCTGCCGTACAGACCGCAAGCAGTATTCCAAAAATCCTGGATCGTGCTGATATCCTGTTCAACATGGCAATCTCCTTTCTCACGGGGCATACCCCTATCGGCTGTCCGTTGTCCCTAGAACGGATACGCCTCGACCCGAGGCGCTCCCCTGAAACGGTTCCTACAACTCCCTCACCGCATCAAACTGCTGCGGGTAGGCCGAAGGATCGATTCTCGCCTCGATCAACTTCGGCAAACCATCGTTGCTGCTGAAGGCGGCCGCCAGGGCGCCCCTCAACTCCTCGTCCGTATCGGCGCTCCAGGTCGGGATGCCGAAACTCCGGCCCAGATCGCCGTAATTCGGCCGCGCAAAATCGGTTCCCCGGGGCACCGGGTAGCCCTTCTTGAGCTCCTTCACGTCGATCAGGCTCAGCCTGCCGTCGGAAAAAACGACGATGACCACGGGCAGCCGGTACCGCACCGCCGTTGCCAGTTCCGGGAGGCGCATCAGGAACCCCCCGTCCCCGCAAAGGGATACGATCTTTCTGTCGGGGTGAAGGAGCTGCAGGGCCAGCGCGGCGGGAAGGGCGTACCCCATCGTCGCCAGTCCGTTGGACATGAAGAAAGAGCCGGGTGCGAGCGCGTCCCAAAGCTCGATGACCAGAAGCTTGTTTGCGCCCACGTCGATCGTCACCAGCGCCTCCTTCGGGGTCTGTCCCCGGACGGTCCGAATGACCTGGACCGCCGACAGGCCCTCCACCTTGACGGCGAGCACCTCCCGGGTATTTTCCCTGTAAGCGCGGATCTCTTCGGTGCGCCACTCCGATGCCCCGTCGGCACACCCGTCATGGATCCCCTCCAGCGTCGATGAGATCTCGCCCACCAGCTCCATGTCCGCGCGATAGACCGCCTCGGTGTTGGGAAGCATGTCGATGTAGACCACCGGCTGCGGGTAGCTCCACTTCTTCGGGAGCAGCTCGACGGGATCGAGCCCGACGGCGATCAGAAGGTCGCTCTTGTCGATCACCTCCTGTTCGAGGTTTCCGCCCATGAACACCCCCAGCGACCAGGGATGGTCTTCCGGGAGCGAACCCTTGACCTTGCCCGTCGTGAAGGCGGGAATATGCAGCTTCTCCACCATCTGCTTCAGCTGTCCGTACACTTCCTTCGTTGCCGCTGTGATGCCCAGCCCGGCGATGAGGACCGGCCTTTTCGCCCGGCGGATCCTTTCGCATCCCGATTTCAGGCGGCCGGCATCGACACCGGGCCAGGATGCTTCGGGACCCGCCGCGTGTCCCGTGTTGGATACCGCGGTCTGCGACAGATCGTTCGGAAAATCGATGTGAACCGCGCCTTTTCGCGGTGTGTTCGCCACCCGCAGCCCCCGGGCCAGCATGTCGGACCAGTTCGATTTCGTCAGCCCGAAGGAGAGTTTCGTGATGGGCCTGAACAGATCGCCATGATCGATTTTTTGCCGGTAGGCCAGATCGATCAGCTCGGTCCCGTACCGGTCGGTAAAGGCCAGCACGGGCGAGCGGTCCAGGGTGGCCTGGGCCAGACCATTGCAGAGATTCAAGGCACCCGGCCCCAGAGTGGACAGACAGACGCCCGGCACCCCCGTCACGTCGCCCACCACGCCCGCCATGATCGCGGCGGCGGTTTCATGCTGCGTCAGGATGAATCGTATCCCTTCATCCTCCGACGTGTTGATCAGATCGGCCGAACTTCCGCCGCCGGGCAGGCCAAACAGGTATCCCACCCCCGAATCCTTCAACATCCTGCTGACCGCTTGAGACATATTCATGGCGACAATCGCACCTCGTGAAAGACAGCAACCCCGCAAACGGTCACAGGCATCTGGAACGTGAGACGGATTCGTAGAGATACCGAAGGCATGGCGCGCCAACCCGGAGGCCCCGCGGCACATCGCCGCAGGCCGCAGCGACCAAGGCTGGCGCGCAGCGTGACATACGAACTTTTCATAACACTGTCAAGATCATATTTGTAACGATGCTATGGAAACCCGGTGCCGATCACCCTTCAACGGGCGCAATCCAATCCTTTCCCGCCAGGCCGCACCGCCCGGATAGGCTGTCCCTCTTCCCGCATCCCCCCTGGTCCTCTACAATCCCTGAAGCATCTTCGGCTTTTTCAGCACTGGGTACAGGATGGACAGGGCGGCGCCCGCCAGCAGGATCAGGCTGATCGGCCGGCTCACGAGGATCAGGGGATCACCGAGAGAGAGCAGCAGCGATCGCCTCAGGGCAAGCTCGGCCATGTCCCCCAGCACGAGCGCCAGAATCGCCGGAGCGACGGGGATGCCGAATTTCCGCATCACATAGCCGATGATCCCGAAGGCGAACATGACAAACAGATCGTCCATGCTGTTCTGCAGGCCGAAAGCCCCGATCACGCAGAGGATGATGATTGCCGCCGAAAAGACGGAATAGGGGAGCCGGTTCAGCTCGAGGAAGAGCCGGATGCCCATGATCGTCAGAACGAGGAGAAAGAGATTGGACAGCAGCATCGCCACGAAGATCCCGTAGACGATTTCCGGCCTCGAGGACAGCAGCAGGGGACCCGGCTGCATCCCGTGTATCATGAAGGCCGCGATCATCATGGCGGTGGTGTTGCTGCCCGGAAGCCCAAGGGACAGGAGAATGGTCATGGAGCCGCCGGTTGAGGCGTTGTTCGCGCTCTCCGCGGCCATCAGACCCTCCACCGCGCCGTTGCCGAATTTTTCCGGCTCCTTCGAGGTCCGGGCCGCTTCGCCGTAAGCCAGAAACGCGGCAATCGTTGCCCCGGCGCCGGGCAGGGCGCCCACGATCGTCCCGATGATCGGGGAGCGGATCAGGTTGAACCAGTTGTTTCTAAACAGCGCCAACGAGGGCATCTCCGCCTTCATCCCCCGATACCCGACGTGCCCCTTGTATTCCTTGAAGGGCTCTTCCGCCTCGATGAGGATCTCCGACACGGCCAGGAGACCCACCATCGCCGTCACGAAGTTGATCCCGCCGAGCAGGACTGTGGTATCGAAGGTGAAGCGCTCCCCCCCGGTAATGCCGTCGGTGCCCACCGTCGCCAGAAAAAGGCCGAAAAAACAGGATAGAAAGCCCTTCAGCAGCGAACCTCCCGAGAGTCCCGAAACGACGCTCAGCCCCAGAACCGTGAGGGCGAAAAATTCGGGAGGGCCGAACCGCAGGGCGAAATTGGCGATCAGGGGCGTGGCGGCCATCATGACCAGCACGCTGAAAATCCCCCCGAAAATCGAGCAGAGCAGAAAGGTCCACAGGGCGTACGCAGCGTGACCCTGCCTGGCGAGGGCATGCCCCTCGATCACCGTGGGCACCGACGAGGGCTCCCCCGGGATGCCGAAGAGGATCGACGTGATGGAGCCGCCGGTGATACCCCCGCAGTAGGCGGCCACGAGCATGCAGAAGG
Organism: Thermodesulfobacteriota bacterium; assembly: GCA_040755475.1. Taxonomy (GTDB): domain Bacteria; phylum Desulfobacterota; class Syntrophia; order Syntrophales; family UBA5619; genus JAKAFS01. The sequence goes on along the minus strand of JBFMBA010000218.1, from coordinate 764 downwards.
CCGTCATCGGCGAGAGCGTGTAGGTGAACGACAGCAGCAGGACCACACCCATGGACGTACTGATACCCGGAAGGGCGCCGGCCAGCAGGCCCCACAGACCGCCGAGGGCCATCGCCAGAACATTCTGCGGCAGAAGCACCGTTGCAAAGGCATTCCAGTAATGATCGAACATATCGGTCACCTTCCTGGGCTAAGAGCTAATAGAAAAAGCGGCTGAAGTCGGCAAAGAGGCCCTCGCCTTTGGGAAAGGCGATGCTGATGAATCGCGCGAAGATCAGGACCGTGGCCGCCGTCACAAGAATCGGCGAGAGGATCAGAACCCATTTCCTCCGCTCTTCCAGCGCGACGGCAAAGGCGGGGATGAAAAGAAAGGTCGACAGGACAAAGCCGATCCAGGGCATGACGGATATGTAGGCCAGGATGCAGACCATGGCCAGTGCGACCTTCCTCCGTCGACGCCAGGCCGCCTCGATCGTCTCCTGCGACGTTTCCTCTGCGCTGCCCTTCTCCCGGAAGGATTTACCGACGGTGACAATGAGCCAGCAGAGGCTCAGGAGCACCGACGCCCCGAGCGCGAGCATCGGCCAGAAACCGCTGCCCACTTCGCCGAAGCGGCCGACCCCGTGCAGCTTCATCGCTTCATAAAACATGAACGAGAAAAAGGCGAGGCACAGCGCGCTGAACAGGATTTCGCCCTTCTTCATGGTCCCTCCCCGTGGAACAGGCGCGGCGCGGGGGAGCAGCCGCCACCCCGCCGCGCCGAA
>JBFMBA010000217.1:0-10235 GCA_040755475.1 Thermodesulfobacteriota bacterium | reverse complement strand
AAGCCCGTTTTCAAAGGAGTGCTGACCGGTGAACGCGAGGCGCCGGCGCCCCGTACGCAGCCGGCGCCGGAAACGGCCGGGGCGGCCCAACCGCCGGGCGAACGGCAATGTTTTTCCGATCTGTCCCACCTGGGCCAGATGGCGGGAACCTATCTGATCTTCACCGGCGGGGAGGGAATCGTCCTGGTCGATCAGCACGCCGCCCATGAACGGGTTCTCTTCGAGAAGCTCCGGGGGCGGCTCCAGGGGGAGAAGGCAATCGGCCAGCGCCTTCTCATTCCGGAGGTGGTCAGCCTGCCCCCACGCGACATCGCCTTTCTGACGGAGAGCACCCCCATACTGGAAGAGGCGGGCCTGGAGGTGGAGCCCTTCGGCGGAGATTCGGTCGTCATCAAGACCCTTCCCGCCCTGCTGCCCCATGCCGAGGCGCGGACCCTGGTCCTGGACCTGATCGCCGACTGCGCGGAGGCGGATCGGACGCTTCCCCTGCAGGAGCGACGCGAGGCGATCTTCACCTCCCTGGCCTGCCGCGGCGCCGTCAAGGCGAACCGGGAGCTGACCGGTCCCGAGGTGGCGAGGCTCTGCCGGGATCTTGACGCCCTGCCCGACGCCCGCACCTGCCCGCACGGAAGGCCGCTCGCCCTTTCGATCGCCCTCACCGAGCTCGAAAAGAGGTTCAAAAGGAGGTAATTCGGCCGTCCATGTCCCTTTCCGGTGCAGCGAAACCTCCCGTGATCCTTCTTGTGGGGCCGACCGGCGTCGGAAAGACAAGGATGGCTCTGGAGATGGCCGGGCGCTTCGGGGGCGAGATCGTCAGCGCCGATTCGCTCCAGGTCTACCGGGGAATGGATATCGGAACGGCGAAGCCGACGCGGGCAGAGCGGCGGCGCATCCCCCATCACCTTCTCGACGTGGTGGATCCGGACGAGCCTTTCGATGCCTCCCGGTACTGCGATCTGGCCCGCGGGGCCATTGACCGTCTGCACAGGGAAAAGAAGCCGGTGTTCGTGGTCGGCGGCACGGGCCTTTATATCCGTGCGCTTTTCGGGGGGCTGATTTCGGGACCCGGCGCGGACGATCCCCTGCGGCGGATGCTGCGCGAAGAGCTGAAGCGGGGGGGGCCTTTTGCGCTTCATGAAAAGCTCCGGGTGCGCGATGAAAAAGCGGCCGCGCAGATCAATCCCCGCGACGGCGTCCGGATCATCCGCGCCCTGGAAGTGCTGGAGCTGACGGGGCGGTCCATCGTCGATCATCAGGAGGAGCACCGCTTCAGGGAGCAGCCTTACGACGTCCTCAAGATCGGTCTGCGGCTCGAGCGGGACCGCCTGCTGGAACAGATCGAGGCCAGGACCGACCGGATGGTCGCCGAGGGCTTTGTGGAAGAGGTCCGGCGGCTGCTGGCGGCTGGTTATAACGGATCGCTCAAGCCCATGCAGTCCCTCGGATACCGGCACATCTGCGCCTGTCTGGCCGGCAAGGGGGGCCTGGAGGAAGCCGTCCGGCTGATCAAGCGGGACACCTTCCGCTACGCCAAGCGCCAGATGACCTGGTTTTCCGCCGACCGGCAGATCCTCTGGCTCTCCCCGGCCGATGCGGACGCGGCGGCCGAGCGGATCGGCCGATTTCTCCGCCTTTCAGGGAAAACCCTTGACTTCAAAAAACGATGAAGATATGGATCACACAAAGCAGGCGACGGGGCAAACGTCTCTTGAAAGTTGTGAAGATCGGGTGGCTTGGCCGAGAAGCCGCAGGCCGGACGCAGGCAATGCGTCAGGGGAGCGGAGGCGGGTCATCTCGGGCAATGACGCGGACCTTTCCGAATCCCCCCTCACGAAGCGCGGAGCAAAGGGCAGCACCCGGATCTTTTTGCAAAGCCGCCGGGACGCAGTGAGGTGACCATGGGCGGGGGCAAACCGATGCACAGGATGTGGCTTCACGCGGCGCTGGTCCTTGGGATCCTTGTGGTCTCCTGCGGCCCGGCGGCGCGCTATCCCTTGAGCCGCCTCGACAGCGCCGAGCACCACGCCTTCGCCGGCATCGTGCTGCTCAATCGGGAAAAGATCGCCGACGCGGGGCGTGAATTCGAATGGGCACTGAGACTGGACCCCCAGCATGCGAAGGCCCTCGCCGGGGCCGGCCTGGTCAAGGCCTACGGGGGGGACTTCAGGGGCGGGCTGGACGCCATGGAACGCTCGCTTCATCACGCCCGAAGCAGGGAGGACAGACTGTTTGCCCTGATCGGGGTGGTTCGGGTGAACCTCCTGAGCCACGCGGCATGCCTGAAGATCGGGACCGATTGCGGACCCGATGACACCTGGCTCAGGCGATCGAGAGAGGCCTTCGAACAGGCCGTTCTGATCGACCACCGGGACGCATCCGCCTATTATTTCATGGGTGAGTGCTATCTGGCGGCGCTGGATGCCGATACGGCGGGACGGATGTTCGCCAGGGTTCTGGACCTCAATGCGGAATATGTCCACGAGGCACAGCAGCGCTGGAAGCTCGTCCGGAAGATCCGCAGGGCGATGCCGGAAACCGTTACGGGGCGGAAGGCCGCCCTGGCCGAACGAATGACCCGGGCCGATGTGGCGGCCCTGCTGATGGAAGAACTGAAGATCGGCGCGCTCTTCGCGCGGCGGGCGGCCAAGGGCGCCGGCACGGCAGTGGGCCAGACCGGGAAAGCGGCGAATGCCGCCGGAAACAGGGAAGCGACAGATATCGCCCGCGATCCTATCCGGGCCACGATCGAGGGGGTCATCCGCCTCGGTATCGGGGGGCTCGGTGTATATCCGGACGGGACATTTCGGCCTGACGAGCCGGTCGATCGGGTGAGCTATGCGATGATCCTCGATGAGATCCTCATGACCGCCACGGGCGACATGGTTCCGGCAGGCCGGTACACCGGCATGCCGTCCCCCTTTTCCGATCTGTGGGGTGACACGCCCGGTTTCCCTGCGGCGATGACGGTCGTCTCGAAGGGTATCATGGAACTGGCGGATCCGGCGACGGGATCCTTCGCGCCTTACAGTCCGCTGTCGGGCGTGGATGCGCTGCTGGCGGTTCGCAACATGGAAAAAGAAATCCGGTATCGGTGAGGGGAAAGAAGACGTTCATGGGCAAAGAGGCGTTAACCAAGGTATTCGAACCGCGGACCGCGGAGGCCAGGTGGTACCAGTACTGGCTGGACAATGATTTCTTTCATGCGGCGGACGAAAGCGCGAAAAAACCCTTTTCCATCGTCATCCCCCCTCCGAATGTGACGGGGATGCTCCATATGGGGCATGCCCTCAACAACGTGCTCCAGGATATCTGCATCCGTTACAGGCGGATGCAGGGGTACAACACCCTCTGGATGCCGGGGATGGACCATGCCGGCATCGCAACGCAGAACGTGGTCGAACAGGAGCTGGCGAGGGAGGGTCTGACCCGGCATGATCTCGGCCGGGAGAAATTTATCGAACGGGTCTGGGAATGGAAGGCGAAATACGGCGGGGTGATCATCCACCAGCTCAAGCGCCTCGGCTGCTCCTGCGACTGGTCCCGCGAACGGTTCACCATGGATGAAGGCCTTTCCAGGGCCGTCCGCGAGGTGTTCGTCCGGCTGTACAACGACGGCCTCGTCTACCGGGGGGATTATATCGTCAACTGGTGCCCCCGCTGCAGGACGGCCATCTCCGATCTGGAGGTGGAATACCGCCAGGAGGCCGGCCACCTCTGGAGCATCCGCTACCCCTTCGTCGAGGGGGAGGGGGGGATCGTGGTCGCCACGACGCGGCCCGAAACGATGCTGGGGGACACGGCGGTGGCCGTGAATCCCGGCGATGAGCGCTACCGTGAACTGGTGGGCCGGGAGGTTGTTCTGCCCCTGATGAACCGCCGGATTCCCGTCATCGCCGACGACTATGTCACCATGGAATTCGGGTCGGGCGCGGTGAAGATCACGCCGGCCAGCGACCCCAACGACTTCGCCATGGCGGAGCGCCATCGGCTCGATATCATCCGGATCATGGACGAGGGCGCGGTCATCAACAAAAACGGCGGCGCGTACGAGGGGCAGGACCGGTACGAATGCCGCAGAAACGTCGTCCGGGATCTGGAGGCGGGCGGCTACCTCGTCGGGACGGAGCCCTATGCCCACAACATCGGCCAGTGCTACCGGTGCAAGACGCATATCGAGCCGGCCGTTTCCCGGCAGTGGTTTGTCCGGATCGCCCCGCTCGCCCGGGCAGCGACGGCGGCCGTGATCACGGGAAAGACCCGGATCATCCCCTCCTCCTGGGAGGCGACCTATTTCGACTGGATGAACAACATCCGCGACTGGTGCATCTCGCGGCAGATCTGGTGGGGCCACCGGATTCCCGTCTGGAACTGCGAGGGATGCGGCAGAATGATCGTGGCTGCCCGGGATCCCGATCGGTGTCCCGATTGCGGCGGTGCGGCGCTCGGGCAGGAGGAGGACGTCCTGGACACCTGGTTCAGCTCGGCGCTGTGGCCCTTCTCCACGCTGGGCTGGCCGGAGCGGACCGGGGCCCTTGCCACCTTCTATCCCACGTCGCTGCTGGTGACGGGATTCGATATCCTCTTCTTCTGGGTCGCGCGGATGATGATGATGGGCATCTATGTGATGAAGGAGGTCCCTTTCCGCGATGTCTATCTCCATGCCCTGGTCCGGGACGAACAGGGCGAGAAGATGAGCAAGTCGAAAGGGAACATCATCGATCCCCTGGAGATGATGGACCGCTTCGGCACGGACGCCTTCCGGTTCACGCTTGCCGCCTTCACGGCCCAGGGACGGGACGTCCGAATGTCGGAGGAGCGGATCGAGGGGTACAAGTACTTCGTCAACAAGATCTGGAACGCGACGCGGTTCTCCATGATGCACATCGGGGAGGACGCCGCCCGTTATGTCGTGCGAAGGGAGGATGCGTCGGTCGCCGACCGCTGGATTCAATCGCGGCTCAACCGGACCGTCGTGGAGGTGGTCCGGGGTCTGGACGAGTACCGGTTCAACGACGCCGCCGCCGCGCTCTACCAGTTCATCTGGCACGAGTTCTGCGACTGGTACCTGGAGCTGGTCAAGCCCGTCCTCTACGGCAACGACGATGACGCCGCCAGGAGGGCGGCCCAGAAGACCCTGGTCGACGTCCTGCAGACCTCGCTCAGGCTTCTTCACCCCTTCATGCCCTTCCTGACCGAGGAGATCTGGCAGACCCTGGTCGCCGATGGAAGCTCGGTCATGGTGAGCGAATATCCCGCGCCCGACGAGGCGGCGTCGGATCCCGACGCGGAGCGCGAAATGGCCCTGATCATGGAGGTGATCACCCGGATCCGGAACATCCGCGGGGAGATGAACATCGCTCCTTCGCTGAAGCTCAGGGCGACCCTTGTCGCACCCGGCGGGGAGCTGCAGGCGACGCTCGAAAAGGGGAGGGTCGCCATCACGATCCTGGCCAATCTGGCTGGGCTGACCATTGCGGGAGGGGCGGCGGAGCAGAAGGGCGCGGCGATGGCTGTCGCCGGCCCCGTCCAGGTTTACGTCCAGCTGGCAGGCGTGATCGACATCGCGGCGGAGGAGAGCCGGCTGCAGAAGGAGATCGCCCGCGTCGACAAGGACCTGGCCGTCGTGTCGCGCAAGCTGGGCAATCCCGAATTCCTGGCGAAGGCGGCCGAGGCGGTCGTCCGGAAAGAGCAGGAGAAAGCCCGGGAACTGGGCGAAAAGCGGGCCGCCCTCGAAGCGGCCCGCACACGCCTGTCAACCCTGGCGGCAGGAGGATAAAGCGGTCCTATCGCTTCGCTGCGGGGGGCGGGGGGCGAAAATCCCCCGTGCGCCCCTTCGGGTGAATGTCGTCCATGCATCGTTGCGGTCTGCTATCCCCGCACGGCGCGGTCCTTTGGCCGGGAGCACAGCCTGCAAACCCCGCTGTGCAGGCGGGGTTCGGGGGCGGATTGAAAAGTAGAGGACAACCTTACCGGGAAGCCCCGCCCAGTGGGCGGGGCGCTTCGCAGGAGGCGACGATGCTGCCGCGACACATGATGACCACCGTGATCCGCAGGGCCCTCGAAGAGGACATCGGGACGGGCGACATCACGACCGCGGCGGCGCTCACGGGGGACGAGAGGGGACTCGCCCTGGTTACGGCAAAGACCGAGATGGTCGTCGCCGGGATCGACCTGTTCGGCGAGGTTTTCCGCGCCCTCGATCCCGGGCTGTTCTTCACCCCGCGGCGGCGCGACGGAGAAAAAGCGGGGCGGGGGGATCTCCTTGCCGAGATATCCGGTCGGCTCGCGTCCATATTGACGGCGGAACGGTCGGCCTTGAACCTCTTCCAGCGTATGAGCGGCATCGCCACGATGACCCGGCGCTACGTCGATGCCGTGGCGGGAACGGGCGCAAAGATCCTCGATACGAGAAAGACGGCGCCGGGGCTGCGGGTGCTCGACAAGTATGCCGTTCGCGCGGGGGGCGGATGGAACCACCGGTTCGCGCTCTACGACGGCGTGCTGATCAAGGACAACCACATCGCGGCGGCGGGCGGGATCGGTCCGGCCGTCAGGCGGGTCCGGGAGCAGGTCCCCCACACGCTCAAGATCGAGGTCGAGGTGAAAAACGCAGGGGAGCTGGAGGAAGCCCTGGCGGCGGGAGCCGACGCGGTCATGCTGGACAACATGGGCCTGGCAGAGATGGCCGGCGCGGTGGCCCGCGTCGGGGGAAGGATTCCACTCGAGGCCTCGGGAAACATGACCCTGGAAAGAGTCGGGGAAGTGGCCGCAACGGGCGTCGATCTCATTTCCGTGGGGGCGCTCACCCACTCGGTGATTGCGGCGGACATCTCCCTCAACATAGCGGCGGTGGAGGGAAGGGACCGCTGAGGACCGGGCGGGGTCCAGGAAACACGGGTCCGCCGCCGGTATCCGGTGCCCGGCCTGGCGGCTCGGCGGTACATTGTGGCTCGGCCTGGAAGCGCCCGCCTTCCATGCGGTATGCGCGCCCCTTCGCCTCACCCCTCTTTTTTTTCGAATCGGCGCCGCCTGACCGGAAACAGGAAGGGGCAGTCGCGCCTCCGGCGGGGGGGCGCCGCTTCTGCGGGTGGAGTCATGGAGACGCCGCGCATGGTGGTCGGCAAGGGGCGGGGTGAATGGGATTTCGGCGTCGAAGCATTACAGACCCGCCTGGCCGGGCGGGGGATCGGGCACCGGTTCCTCTTTCTTTCGGAGGTCGATTCGACGAATCGCCTCGCCCTGCAGCTCGCCCGGGAAGGAGCCCCCGAAGGGACGGTGGTTCTCGCCGACCGCCAGACGAAGGGAAGGGGCCGCCTCCAGAGGAGCTGGCAGTCGCCGCCCGGCTGCAACCTCTACGCCTCCTTCCTGCTGCGTCCCGCCATCGCCCCCGCCGATGCCCCCCGGATCACCCTGATGGCGGGGGTGGCGGTTGCGGAGATGGTCTCCTGCTTCTGCACGGCGGGGGTCGGACTGAAATGGCCCAATGACGTCCGTATCCGGGGCAGGAAGGTTTCCGGCATCCTCGCCGAAATGACCATGAACGCCGAGGCGGTCGAAGCGGTCGTGGTGGGGATCGGCGTGAACGTGAACATGGCCGGCGCCGATTTCGATCCGGCATACCGCGAGGCGGCCACATCGCTCAGGGAGGAGACGGGGAAGACCTTTGACCGCGGGGATGCGGCATTTCTGCTGTGCCAGAAAATGGAACAGTGGTATCAGATCCTGCTGCGCGAAGGCTTCGAGCCGGTCCGTTCACGGTGGCTTGCCCTGACCGAAATGAAGGGGAGCCTCGTGCGTGTCCGCTTCCAGAGTGAGCTGCAGGAGGGGACCTTCGCCGGCATCGACGGCGACGGGGCTCTCCTGCTGGCCGATGCCCCCGGCTCCGTCCGCCGGATCACCGCGGGCGATGCCAGCATCGTGAAAGGATAAACCATGCTTCTGGTCATCGATGTGGGAAACACGAATACGGTTCTGGGCCTCTACGACGGAGACAAGCTGATCCACGACTGGCGGCTGCGGACCGTCAGCGATCACACCGTGGACGAATACGGGATGCTGATCGTCAGCCTGCTGGGAAACTGCCGGATCGGTTCGAAAACCATCAAGGACATTGTCATATCCTGCGTCGTGCCGCCCATGCTCAATATCCTAGAACCTTTGTGCGACAAGTATTTCGGTGTAGAACCCCTGATCGTCGGACCCGGGATCAAGACGGGGATGCCCATCTTTTACGACAACCCGCGGGAGGTGGGGGCAGACCGGATTGTCAACGCCGTCGCGGCCTACGAGAAGTACCTGCGGGCGCTGATCATCGTCGATTTCGGCACCGCCACGACCTTTGACTACATCTCGCCGCAGGGGGAATACATGGGCGGCTGCATTGCGCCGGGGATCACGATCTCCAGCGAAGCCCTGTTTCAAAGGGCCGCCAAGCTTCCCCGGGTGGAGCTCAGCACGCCCCGCACGTGCATCACGAAGGACACGGTAAGCGGCATGCAGGCGGGGATCATGTTCGGCTATGCGGGCCTTGTGGACGGGATCGTTGAGAGGATGAAGGCGGAGACGGCGGCGGTATCGGTGCCCCTCGTTGTGGCGACCGGCGGGCTGGCGAACGTGATCGCCCGGGAGGCGAAGCAGGTCGATGTGGTCGACGATCGCCTGACCCTTGAGGGGCTTCGCATCATCTTCATGAGGAACCGGCCGAAACCGGTCGCCTGAGCGAGGGTCCGCCGGCGATCGGATCCCGCAAGGTGCGCCGTGGCAGCCCTTGGCCCCGCTCGGGGGGACCCATCGGTCCCGGTGACGGCGGAACGGACCCGCAACGGGAGCATGTGATGCTGAACGTGGGCCTGACAGGAGGGATCGCCTCCGGCAAGTCGACCGTCGCAGCGATCCTGGTGGAAAAAGGCGCCCGGCACATCGATTTCGATGAGCTGGCCCACGTCTCCCAGGCGCCGGACGGGCCGGTCTGGCGGGAGATCGTCCGACACTTCGGAGAGGATATCCTATGTCCGGACGGACGGATCGACCGCCGCAGGCTGGGGGAGCGCGTCTTCGCCGACCGCGATCAGCGGGAACTGCTCAACCGTCTGGTCCATCCGGCGGTCTTTGATGCGTGGCGGAGGCAATTGGAGGAAGTCCGGGAAATCGAGCCGGAGGCCATCGTCCTGTCCGACATTCCCCTGCTGATCGAAGCGGGGCTCGAGTCCATGGTGGATCTGGTCCTGCTCGTCTATATCCCGCCGGAGGAGCAGATGGCCAGGCTCATGGCGCGCAACGGGTACAGCCGGGAAGAGGCTGCGCGTCGCGTCGCTTCACAGATGCCGATCGCAGAAAAGCTCGCCCGAGCGGATATGGTCATACGCAATGACGGCCCGCCGGAAGAGACGCGCAGGGCGGCGGGCGAGGTGTGGGAGCTTCTCAAGGTGAGGGAGCGGCTCTGCCGCGCCGGGAAAGGCTGATCGGTGTCCTTCCAATGATGGATTTCACCATCAAGGTTTTTTTGACCGTGGCCAGAATGAACAGTTTCACCAAGGCCGCCGAGGTGCTGAACTGTTCCCAGCCCGCGGTGACCCACCAGATCAAAAACCTGGAGAGCCTTCTTAAAACAAGGCTTTTCAACAGGGATCAAAACAGGATCGAACTGACGAGCGCCGGGAAGACTTTTCTTCGCTACTCGGAGCAGATTCATCATCTGTATCAAAGGGCCGTCGCAGAGCTTCACGAAATCACCAACCAGATGGCCGGAGATATCCATCTGGGCGCCGTATCGCTGATGGGGAAATACCTCCTTCCCAGAATCCTGGGGGATTTTAGAAAGCAATATCCAATGGTCAACCTGTCCATGCTGGTGGGGAACAGCAAGGAGGTGCTGGGGTTTCTTGAGAAAAACATGATCGAACTGGCGATTGTGAGCGAACCCATCCCATCCAGGCATGTGGTTGCCTTTCCCTTCTACAGGGACCATTTGACGGTGGTGGTCCATCCGTCCCACGTCTGGAGCGGGAAAGAGTCGATTACCGTGGCGGAACTCTACCGGGAGGACTTTATCTCCAGGGAGATCGGATCGGGCACACGTGAATTTTTTCTCAGATCCCTTGACCTTCCCGTCCGGGCGGAGGATTTGAAAACGGTGATGGTCCTGGGGAGTTCGGAGGCCGTCAAAATGGCGGTGATCGGGGAAATGGGCTTTTCGATCCTCTCCCGGCTGGCGACCCGGTCCGAGGTGGAACTGG
>JBFMBA010000216.1:0-10684 GCA_040755475.1 Thermodesulfobacteriota bacterium | reverse complement strand
GGCACAGGGGTTCGGCATGGCCATCTGCTATCATTCGACGAGGCGTCATCGGGACATGGAGGAGACAGTCCAGGCCGAATACCTGCCCCTGGATGAGCTGCTGCAAAGGGCCGATTTCGTATCGCTGCACCCCCCCTACTCGAGGGCCACCCACCATCTGATCGGGGAGCGGGAGCTTTCGATGATGAAACCCTCGGCTTTTCTGATCAACACGTCCCGCGGTCCGATCGTGGACGAAGCGGCCCTCGTCCGAGCCCTTCAGGCAAAAAGAATCGCGGGGGCCGCCCTCGATGTCTTCGAGGGAGAGCCCCACCCCGTTCTGCCCGGGGAGCTCACCGACATGACCAACTGTGTGTTGACGCCCCACCTGGGGAGCGCCGTGGCGGAGAAGCGGGAGATCATGGCCAACGAGATCGTCGATGAGATCATCGCGTTCTCCCGGGGGATGGCCCCGTCGAACCCGTTCAACCCGGAGGTCCTGGGAAGCGGCAGATAGACCGGATCAAGGCAAAGGCACCGCAAAAAGAGGGGCCCCCGTCCGGGTTGCGGTGGGGGCCGGCAGGCCCGATACCGACCGGGAGTCCGCGCCGGCGGCGCCGGCCCCGGTGCGGGCGGCCATGGATTCGGCGCGGACGGGACAGCGGACATTTTTGAACAGGGAGGAGGACTGAGCGTTGGGCATTCAGAAGATCGCAGTCATCGGCCTGGGGATGATGGGAACGCCGCTCACGGCGCTGCTGCTCAAGGCAGGCTATGACGTGACCGGGTACGACATTGCGGAAACACAGATGGCCGACCTTATCCCTCTGGGAATGAAGCCGGCGGCATCGCCGAAGGACGCCGCCGAACAGGCACCCCTGGTCCTGCTCTCGCTTCCGAACTGGAATGCCGTCCGGGACGCCGTGGAGGGGCCGGGCGGCGTTCTGGAAGGCGCCCGGCAGGGAAGCATCATCCTGGATACGAGCACGTCCCCGCCCGGCAAGTCGGCGGCGATGGCCGAGGCGGTGGCGCGAAGGGGGATCGACTGGATGGATGTTCCCATCTCCGGATCCTCCGCGCAGGCCAGGGTGGGCAACATGGTATTCATGGCGGGGGGAACGCGCGAGGTTTTCGAAAAAATCAAACCGGTCCTCGACCGGATCGGCAAAAAAACCGTCTATGCGGGGAAGAACGGCCATGGCGCCATGCTCAAGCTGGTGGTGAACCACATCCTCTATCTCAACGAGGCTGCAGCCATCGAAGGCCTCGTCCTGGGAAAGAAGGCGGGTCTCGATCCCGGTGTCATGCTGGACGTGATCACCTCCGGCGCCGCGTCGAGCGATCTGATCACGGCCCGGGGAGAGGCGATGCTGGCCGGCCGTTTCGAGCCCAAGGGCCAGGTCAGCGTGGCCGTCAAGGACATGGGGCTCATTCTGGAGCGCGCCCGCGAGCTCGGCGTCATGCTGCCCGTGGGGGGCCTCTACGAGCAGCTGCTGCTTCAGGCCCGTTACAGGGGCTGGGACCGCCTCGATGCGACGGTCGTCATGAAAATCTACGAGGAGCTGGCCGGCATTTCCGAACAGGCAGCCTACGACGGGGAAGCCGGGCCCGCCTGAAAACCTGACATTGGGAGGAAACCATGTTGACCGAAGGAAAGCAGCTGATCGATCTGTCCCAGGAGATTTATCAGGGGATGCCCGTGTATCCCGGACACCTGAAAACCGTCATCTGGACCCATCTGTCCCACGAGGAGTGCCGCCGGCAGCTGGGTACGGGATTTTCTTACGAAACACGGGGCATCCTGCTGTGTGATCACGGCCCCACCCACATCGACGCCGTCAGCCACCTGACGAGCGAACCGGGCGTCCCCTCGGTCGATCAGATTCCCCTGGAGCACTGTATCACCTCGGCCATCTGCCTGGATGTGAGCGACATCCCCCAGAAAACGCAGTTCGGACGGAAAAAGATCGAGGAGGAACTGGACAAATGGGGTCTTGACATCCGGAAGGGGGACACGATCCTCTTCCACACGGCCCAGTATGCCCGATACTACGGGAAACCCGAGTACATGACCGATTACCCGGGACTGGACCGGGAAGGGACGGAGTTCATCATCGAGCGCGGGTGCGTCAACTTCGGCGTGGACTCGGCGAGCCCCGACATGTGGTACGACAAGACCTACCCCTGCCACAGGACCTGCGCGGAGCGCCGGGTCACCCATATGGAGAACCTGTGCAATCTGGACAAGCTCGTGGGGAAGCGGTTCACCTTTATCGCACTGCCTCTCAAGATCCGGCAGGGAACCGGCTCCCCCCTGAGGGCGGTCGCGCTGGTGGATGGGTGAGGGGTTCACGGGGGCGGCGGACGGCCCCCGCGATGGAGTAACAACCACCATTCTGGATGAAAGGGAGATGGAACATGAAGACGCTGACGCTTTCCGAAGCCAATCTGATCGCGGACAAGGCCCTGGAAAAGGGAAAGGAGCTCAACTTTGCGCCGCTGACGGTCATCGTCCTGGACGCGGGGGGGCATACCAAGGTGCTCAAGCGGGACGACGGATGTTCGCTGCTGCGCCCCGAAATCGCCATGGGCAAGGCCTGGGGAACCCTGGGCATGGGATTCGGCGGCCGTGAACTCGCCAGGCGGGGGGCGAAGATGCCGGGCTTTTACGGCGCGCTTTCCGACATGTCCGGCGGGCGCATGGTGCCCGTGCCGGGCGGCGTGCTGATCCGATCGGAGGCGGGGGAGATTCTCGGGGCGGTGGGGATTTCGGGCGATACGTCGGAAAACGATGAAACCTGCGCCGTCTTCGGCATCCGCGCCGCAAACCTCACGCCCGACACGGGCGATTAGAACGGGATGATGTCGGGGCCCCCTCGCCGTGCCGTTCCGCACCCGATCGGGCCCGGATTTCTAAAATGTTCTTGACATACCAGACCGCATCCCGTAATTCCAATTGGTGCAGCTAAGGTCTTGGCAATGGTCATGTATCATTCATAATACGAAGGAGGTTGATGACAAATGCAATATGGACAATATGCCGTCGATTACGAACAGCGCCCCTACAACCCCGAGCGCATGCGGAGGGAGCGGTGGGCGAAGGCTCAGGCGGGGATGAAGAAGTGGGGCCTGGGCGCGTTGATTTTGTATGATTACGACTATCACCGCTACATGGGCTATTACACCTTCCACCAGTATGCCCGCCGCCGTCTGGGCACCTATATCCTCGTTGTCCAGGGTGAGGATATCCCCTATGTGAATACCGACAAGTATCCCAATGCCTGGGAAGAGCTCCGCATGCCCTGGTTCAAGGACCACTACGTCCTGAAGTCGGCCCGGCCCTATCAGCTCTGCAACGGGTGTCCCGAACACCCCGCCTTCATGGGCGAGTCCTTCCAGCGGAACGTCGACGACATCGTCCCGCTCCTGAAGAAGCACGGCGTCGCCGACATGCCCGTGGGCATCGACGTGGTCAGCCCCACCCTGATGGACGTCCTCACGAAGGGCGGCATCAAGATCGTCGACGGCAACAACTGCATGGTCGACATCATCACCGAAAAAACCGATGACGAGATCTTCTGCCTGAAGATGGCCGGCACCATCACCGAGGCGGCCCACTGGGAGGTCTGCCGCGCCCTGCGCCCGGGTATGACCGAGCTGGAGATCGCCGGCATCGCCGCCAACGCCTGCTACAAGCACGGCGCCGAGGAGCTCGAGGGACCCAGCTTTGTGGTCTGCACCGGCGAGCGCTCCGGCTACGGCGTGCCCGCCATGCCCACGGACCGGCGGGTCCGCCCGGGCGACTTCGTGGTCGTCGACATCAACGGCGTGAGCTTCAACGGCTATCGGACCTGCTACTACCGGACCTACCTCTGCGGCGACATGCCGACCCAGTTCCAGAAGGATGTCTACAAGGCCACCCATGACGGCCTCATGGCCATGCAGAGCGTGGTCAGGGAGGGCATCACGACGAAGGATGTCCAGACGGAATGGCTGAAGCTGGGCGACTTCCCGGGCGGCTGGGGTCGCGAGGTCAAGTTCCCCGAGCCGGGCCGCTACTACTTCGGATCCGGCGGCCATCCCATCGGCACGCGGTCCGGCGATCCCGGCTACACGCTCCTGGGCGCCGGCGAGATCTTCGGCAACTTCCCCGGCGGCATGATCAAGAAGAACCACACCTTCGCCGTCGAGGTCTGCTGCGCGACCTGGGACGGAACGAAGTGGATGAAGGACGGGGTGAAAATCGAGAACTCCGGTTACATCAACCAGGACGGGGTCTGGGAGTCCTTCTACCGGTTCCCCTCGAAGGACATCATCGTCTGCGGCCTGCCGGGCGAATACCACCCCACCGCGTAAGAGGCCTCCCCTGCAGGATCAACCATCCCCACCCCGCGCCGTTCCCGAGCGGGGTGGGGATTTTTTTATGTCCGGCACGCGGCAAGGCAAAAAGCCCCTCCTCCGGCCGCGGCGCCGAATGCCCTCGTCAACGGCCGCCTCCACCGGGGGGAAACACCCGAACAGGCAGGCTGTACAAAGGCGGGACGCCGGTCAGTCCCCCGCACGCTCATTTCGTCTTCCCCCGGAGGGCGGCGCGGATAAAGTGGCTGAAGAGCGGATGGGGGGACGTGGGCCGGGATTTGAACTCCGGATGAAACTGGCAGCCCAGAAACCAGGGATGCCCCCCGATCTCGACGATTTCGGCGAGTTCGCCGCCGGGCGAGGTTCCCGTGATCCGCAGCCCCTCTTCCACGAGCCGCTCCTTGAACGCGTTGTTCAGCTCGTAGCGGTGGCGGTGCCGCTCGCTGATCGTCGATTCATTGTAGGCCTCGCGGGCAAAGGAGCCTTTCACCAGATGGCAGGGGTAGGCGCCCAGGCGCATGGACGCCCCCTTTTCGGCGATGCCCTTCTGCCCGGGCAGAAGGTCGATCACCGGGTGGGGTCCCGTCTCGTCGAATTCGGAGCTGTTCGCCCCGTCGAGTCCGCAGACGTTCCGCGCAAACTCCACGACGGCCATCTGCATCCCCAGACAGATCCCGAAAAAAGGAATCCGGTTCAGGCGGGCATGCGCGATGGCGGTGATCATGCCCTCGACCCCCCGGTTCCCGAAGCCGCCCGGAACCAGTATGCCATCCACAGCCTCCAGCTTTCCCCCGAGGCCTTCCTTTTCGATCTTCTCCGAATCGACGAAGCGCAGGTGAACCCGGCAGTCATTGGCGATTCCGCCGTGGTGGAGCGCCTCGTTGAGGCTCTTGTACGAGTCGGTCAAGTTGACATATTTGCCGACGATCCCAATCGTCACTTCGTGGGTGGGTCGAAGGGACTTGTTGACCACGTCCTCCCACGCCTCGAGGTGGGGCCGGCCGGTCCATATGTTGAGAAGCTCGACGATCTTCTGATCCACCCCTTCGCGATGGTAGATGAGGGGCACCTCGTAGATGCATGCCACATCCTTGGCGGTGAACACGGCCGCCACCTCCACGTTGCAGAACAGGGAGATCTTGGCCTTGATCTCATCGGAGAGAAAGTTTTCCGTGCGGCACAACAGGATGTCGGGCTGGATGCCGATTTCCCGCAGGGCCTTTACGCTGTGCTGCGTGGGCTTGGTCTTCACCTCCCCGGCCGTCCGGATGAAGGGAACCCATGTCAGGTGGATGAAAATCGCGTTCTCCCGGCCCACCTCGTTGCGGAACTGGCGGATCGCCTCGAGGAAGGGAAGGCTCTCGATGTCGCCCACCGTGCCGCCGATCTCCACGATCGCCACGTCGAAACCCTCGGCGGTCTTTTTGATATAGTCCTTGATCTCGTTGGTGATGTGGGGAATCACCTGAACCGTCTTGCCCAGATAGTCGCCCCGCCGCTCCTTGGTGATCACGGAGAAGTAAACCTTGCCGGTCGTCAGGTTGTTGCCCTTGCCCATCCTCGTGCCGGTGAACCGCTCGTAGTGTCCCAGATCGAGGTCGGTTTCCGCCCCGTCGTCGGTCACGAAGACCTCTCCATGCTGGAAGGGGCTCATCGTCCCCGGATCGACGTTGATGTACGGATCGAGCTTCTGGTTGGTGACCTGGAGCCCGCGGCATTCGAGGGTCGCAGCGATGGAGGCGGCGGCCAGTCCCTTGCCGAGCGACGACAGCACCCCGCCCGTGATGAATATGAATTTGGTCCTCATGACGACTCCCTGGATACAGGTACGCTGCCCCGCCCTCTTTCCCTTTTCAATTTTGACGATCTCATAAAAACCCCTGGATATGGGACGGCTTCGTAAAATGGCCGCAGGCAAGGCGCGCAAAACCCGAGGAGTGAGGAGTACTTTGCCGTACACCGCAACGACGAGGATGAAGCGCAACGCAGCATCCGGACATTTTACGAGGCCGTCAACACTGATTTTCCCGGATCATTCCTGCTATCACCTCCACCGGCTCACCCAGGAGGACGGCAACGGGAATTCTCCGAAGCGCCCGTTCATCCCAGATGAGGTTGTACTCCTGGATGAGATCACGGATCCCGTTCACGCGCTCGCCCAGGATCTCCTTGCGTTCGCCGACCGAGAGCCCCTCGTTGAAGCTCACATGGATCAGCAGGAGGTGCCGGACCAGATCGTCCCCGCCCAGAAGCGGGATGATCACCAGCGACGCACCGTCCGATTTTCCCCGGCCCACATAGAGGCGGCCCGAGGCGACGATCCCCTTCTTCGTTCCCATCAGGCGCTCCGAGGTCTCGGCGCGCGACCGCATCCCCACGGAAATGCCGCCCCTGCCGGCGATGGCGACCGTGGCCTCTTCCCCCGGCTTCCCCTCGGCGTCCAGATGGTTGATCGCGTACAGCGTGTAGCCGTTGACCGCTGCCACCGCCCGCTGGAGGCGGCTGATGTCCAGGATATTCGTGCTCAGAAGCGACTCGGCGGTGAAGTCCAGCTCCGCCAGCAGGTCGAAGACCGGACCCCTGAGCGGTATCTCCTTCCGGCTGGTGCCCACGGTCACCGTCTTGGCCTGATGGCGGATCGCGTCGATGGGACGGGAGAGCTCGTCCACCGCATGGCCCAGCGTCACATCCAGAAGGTCGACCGGCGAGCCCGCCCCCTCGACCGCGGGAAAGTCATGCCGGAAATCATCGAGGGGAAGCTTGCCCGCCGCATACTTGAGCAGCAGAACCATGTCCGCGATCGTCCGGGCGCCGGTCAGGCCAAAGGCCCCCTCGTTCCGGCGCTGGTTGAAGCGCTCGGCGAACTCGTTCACCAGCCGGTGGAGCCGGCTGTCGGTGACGCTCTCGTAGAGGTTCATGTTCAGCCTCGCCTGCTCCACCATGACCAGATTCAGGCGGCCCTTGAATTCCCGGAGGAAGAGCGCATCCTGATCAATGGTGCACGCGGCATAATACCCGAAGAGATGACCGGCCACCGTGTTGAGGATCACGGGCAGCGGCATCGGCGCCTTCGGCAGGGGAATGACGGCATCGGCGAGGCCGTCGAAGCGCCGCTCCCCTTCATCGGCGAAGACGACCACCGAGGCCCTGTGCGCCTTGAAGATCGCCACGTCCTTGACCACGTCGCCGGCCACCGCCCCGGGATTGCCCGCGGCACAGACGATGATCAGCGGTTCGGCCGACAGATCGATGTGCTTCTTGTTCTCGATGACGTCCGAAGAGATCGTCTTGTAGCACAGTTCGCTCAGCTTGATCCGGATCTCGTCGGCCGCCACCTTGTTCGGCCCGCTCCCCACGACCGCCCAGTACCGTTTGTGCCCGACGGTCTTCTGGGCGGCAAGGCGGATCTCCTCCCGCCGGTCGAGGACCTTCCCCATCAGTGCCGGCGCCTCTTCGAGCCGGCGGAGCTCCATCGCGATCCGCTCGCCGGAGAGGGTTTTGAGTATCGAGGCCAGGTAAAGGGCAAGCAGGCGGCCGGCGACGATCTGGGAGTAGAAGGCCTTCGTCGAGGCGACGGCCATCTCGATATCCCGGCCGTCGGAGGTGTAAAAGACGCCGTCGGAACGCGTGGTGATGTCGGACTGACGCCGGTTCACGACGGAAATCACGGGAGCGCCGCGCTCTGCGGCCATGGCGACGGCGCGGTTCGTATCGGTGGTGGTGCCCGATTGGGTGATGGGAATGACCAGCGTGTCCCGCAGGTCCTTCTCCAGGGCGAACCCGCTCAGTTCGGATGCGATCCGGCTTTCCACGCGGATCCCGCTCCCCTTGAGGCGGCTCTCCATGGCATCGGCCACAGCGCTTCCGGCTACGGCCGCCGTGCCGTGGCCGGTGACCACGATCCGCCTGATCACCCCACCGGTCAGGGCCTCCCGGATCCTTTCGGGGATGATGTCGTCGCCGAGGTTGAAGACGACATTTTCCCCCTCCCGATCCCGCTCGATACGGTACTTGCCCCGCAGTGTCTTCCGGACGGAGTGGACCGCCTCGTTGATCTCCTTGAGAAAGTAGTGGGGGTAGCCCCCCCGGTCGATATCGCGCGTCGTGATTTCCGCCTTCCGGATATCCTTCGCACCCAGCGGCAGGGGGGTGCCGTCATAGAACATCCCGCGGATCCCCTCGGCGCCGCCGGGACCATCCTGGTCGAGGATGAAGATCTGCCCCGCGGCTGCCGGCCGATCGGGATGCGACGATTTTTCGCCGTCCATCTTCACGAAGGAGGACGTTTCTTCGACCAGGCCGTACAGCTCCGAGGAAAAAACATACCGATCGGCGGCGATCCCCACATAGATCGACTGGCCGCTCCCCCGAAGGGCCAGGAACACCTTTCCCGGTTCGGCGCTGCACACCATGGCAATGGCGTGCGACCCCTCGAAGTCGCCGACGGCGCGCCGAAACGATTCGAAAAGGTCATGACCGGACAGGAGGTACCGCTCGATCTGAAGGGGAATGATCTTCGTATCCGTGGTGACCTCGGGCGATATGAGCTCCCCTCCCGCCTCGATCCCCTCGCGCAGAGCCTGATAGTTGTCGATGTCGCCGTTCAGGGCCGCGTGGATGGTCCAGGATCCCGTCCCGTAAGCGGGATAGTGCTTCTGATGAGCGCCCGCGGCAGGTGCCGCCATCGGAAGGGTGAAGTTGCTGAGCGGATGGCAGTTCTCCTCCGTGATGGATCCCACCGAAGCCCAGCGGGTGTGGGCCAGCGTCGTTTCGGCGGCGACCGGCAGCCGGGCGAAGGCCTTCAGGAGACGATCCCGCGCAATGCCCGCCCTCAATTCCCGCACATTCCGCCCCAGCTCGCCGATGATGGAAGCGGTCTTGTAGGAAAAGGTGAAGACCGGACCGCCGGCCCCGTCTCCCCCGCGGACACCGGCCGCGGGAACGGTGAGCGAACCGTCTATGGTATCCCCCGCTTCCGAGCGCCGGCGGAGTTCGCCTTCGAGCTCACCGGTCCGCAGGCCGGCCAGCATCTGCGCGGCGGCACCGGCATCGGCGGGAACGAAGGAAATCTCTATGCCCGCCGAATCCCTGCCCCGGACCTCTAGCCGGTCCAGGCAGTTCAGCAGGGAATTGAGCCTGCGGTACTTGGGCAGGGCCTCCCGATCCACGCCGTCGATGCGGTCGGCCCCCGCCAGATCCATGATCCGCTGCACGTTGTCCAGGATGTCGTGCTCGACCCCCCAGTGAATGTCCCGGATCAGAACCAGCGCGCTGTTCACGGCTTCGAGATCGGCTGTGGAAAAGCAGCCTGCCTTGCGGTCCAGCAACATCTCCTCCGCCGCCAGGAATGCGCCCATGCGCGCCGCCAGATCCTTCAGGCGCCCGGTCCTGACCCGGGAGAAGAAAAGCTGCCGGAACGCCTCCTCTCCTTTCATGCGCTGCAGTTCCCGCTCCATCGCCTCCAGGGTCGGCTTTCCCCCCAGATACTCCGAAGCGGTCAGGCCGCCGTCCAGAAGCGCCGCCAGATCATTCCCCGCAGCCTTCCGGAAGGAAGCGGACAGGTCGGCTGCCGGCTTATCGCGCTTCTTCCTTCCGCGGACGGCCAGGATGCCGGCCAGACCGCAGCAGAGGGTCGCAGGAAGAACGGGAAGGAGGATCAGGGCCGGACCCGCCACCCGCTGCGGGTCCCGTCCGATGTGGATTTTTATGTTTTGCAGAAGAGAGAAGGCCTTGCGGCAGAAGGCGATCAGGGTGATGTTCATTACAGACACTCTCTCACCAGTCCTCGTTGTTGTCCATCCCGAGCTTGACCATCTTCGCCTTGAAGGTGTTGCGGTTGATCCCCAGATAGCTGGCCGCGGCGCTCTTGACATGGTTCGACCGCCGGAGGGCGATCCGGAAGAGGCTCCTTTCCACGATCGAGTGGATATCTTCGTAGAGCCGGCTTTTTCCCGTCTCCGTTGCGGAAAGCATGGTTGCGATGTCCTCGAGCTTCTTCTCCAGAACCTCTTCGGCCACGGCAGAGGGCGATGCCTCCGCCTCCTGCGCCGCGTTGCGCATATCGGATCCCTTGTGCTTCATGAACCGACCGATTCCTTTCTCCCAAGAAGGACTCCCCCTGGCCGACCATCCGATCAGGGGAGCATCTTCACGAGGATCATCACCGTCATCAGCAGGGCCGCTATCCACGCCGTCACGATATGGCCGCCCCCTTTCCGGGGGCGGCCCGCCTGCTGGCGGACATCGGGCTCGACGCGATCCGCCTCCACATGCTCGGCGACCTCCTCCACGAGACCGGGAAATCCTTCAAAGGCATTGGAAATGACGAAGAATCCCTTGACCGTCG